>JAFXIT010000026.1 GCA_017532825.1 Clostridia bacterium | reverse complement strand
GCTCGATACGCCCATCGACTTTTCCGAAGAGGGCTTTGCAATGATGTTCCAGAACATGAGCACCCACTACCCTTCCCGCTCCTGGTTTTACTACACCTATGACAAGGGGCTTACCTGGAAGGGTCCCTACCGTGTTCCGATGTTCTGCAGGGCGATGTCCATGCGTACCGACTACACCGTTCTTGACAAGGATACCCTCTTTTTGGGTATGACCGGCTCACGCAAGGACGGCTTTGAGGGGGTCTGCTTTGCCGCAAAGCTTACTAACGGCGGCCTTAAGTGGGAGAGGCTGGGAAACATCGGCGAGGAACCCGTCGAGGACGGCTTCCGCATAATGCCCTCCACCTGCAGACTGCCCGACGGAAGCTACGTCTGTGCCACACGTTACTGCATAAAATTCGGCGTACGCAGACTTGAGATATTCCGAAGCGAGGACGAGGGGCTCTCTTGGACGCTTACGGCAAAGCTCGGAGACTCCTGCGCAAAAACTGCGGGAAATCCCCCTGCAATGTGCGTTCTGCCCGATGGACGTCTGCTTGTTGTATACGGCAAGCGGGACGCTCCCCACGGTATGATAGCGCACACCTCCTCCGACGGCGGATACACCTGGAGCGAGCCCTTCTATCTCCGCTCCGACTCCGACTGTGCCGACCTCGGCTATCCCCGCATGATCGTCCGTCCCGACGGTATCGCCGTTGCGGCCTACTACTACAGCCATAGCGAAGACAGTCTGCGCTTCATCGGAGGCACGGTCTTCGATCCCTGCGAGGATAAGTAAGTCCCCAAAGCCTCATATCAGCCTAAAAAACAGACTCCCCTCTCGGGGCGTCTGTTTTTTTGCACCCGAAACACCGTAATGCGAACAAAATAATCCCACGCATTAATTGACTTACGCCTACTTCAACTGTATAATAAGAATGCTTGGCGGCTTAAAGCGTCGGGCAAGTACGATCTGAAAAGAGGCCAGGATATGGGTTTACTCAAGGACTATACGTCCACGGGCCGAGGATTCGAAACCGAACTTTTCAAGGAGCCCGATAACTGTCTCTACCCCGTATTCTTTTGGCTGTGGAATGCAAGGATCACCCGCGAGGGTATCGTCTCACAGCTCGACGATATGTGCCGCGCCGACATCCGCGGTTTTTCGGTGATACCCGAGCCGCCCACCTTCCGCCCGACAAGTATGGTGACCGAGCTTGACCCTCCCTACCTCTCCGACGAGTTTATGGAGCTTATCAGATTTACCGCCGAGCAGGCCTCCGAGAGAGGTATGGTAATGTGGCTTTACGACGAAGGCGGGTGGCCCTCGGGCGGTGCGGGAGGCTTGGTCTGTCAAAAAGACCCCGCTCTTGCGCGGAAGATACTCCACACCCGTACTCTCACCCTCCCTGCAGGCGAGGTCTACGATCTGCCATCCGACGCCGTTGCGGCCTTCATCGGCGACGAGCGCATACCTCCCACCCACAGCTCGGGCAAGAACGAGACCGTCACCGAGTACTTCCGTTGTACGATTTCGGACTATTTCTCCGACGTTACCGAGCCCCGGACAGTCTCTGCCTTTATTGAGCTGACCCACGAAAGGTACAAGCAATACGTCGGTGAGTATTTCGGAAGCACCATCCCCCTTTTCTTCACCGACGAGCCTATTGCCCACCATCCTGCCTTCCCCTACGGCTTTGAGGATATCTTCTTTGACCGCTACGGATACGATATACTTGACTACCTCCCCCTTCTTTTCCGTTTTGAGGGGCTGGACCGCGAGGGACAAGAGATACGCGAGGACTATCTCCAGCTCTGCCAGGAGCTTTTAAAGGAGAACTTCCTTGGGCGGTGCGCCGACTGGTGTCACGGCAACGGATTGCTTTTCTGCGGACACCTCGACGTAGACCACTATGCAAAGCGTGGACCGTTCATCAGCCGTTCGGCAATAACCGATATGCTAGGGACTATGGACGTCCCCGGAATAGATGTTATAGTACGGCAGGTCATGCCCTGCGGCAAGGCTGAGGATCCTGCCGATAGTTTCTTCCCCCGCATAGCACCGACTGCCGCCCGCATAAACGGAAACAATCTCGCCCTGAGCGAGTCCTTTGCAGTCTACGGCTCGGGGCTGACCGCCGAGCAGATGCGGTATATCCTCAACTACCAGTTTGTCCGCGGTATCAACCTTATGAGCTTTATGACAATCACCTACGGCAAGGACAGATTTCTTTCCTACGTAGAGCGTCCGAGCTTTACTTCCGAGATGCCGGGATATGAAAACCTCGTCCCTATCAACGTCTACACCGCAAGGGCATCCTACCTTACCTCGCTTGGCGAGTCTGATATCGATACGGCACTCTACCTCCCCTCACGCGAGCTCTACCGCAACGGCAGTTTTGCCGACGCTGCCTATCTTTCCTACAACGCTTTGGGCAAGGAGCTTGAAAGCAAGGGCATAGCATTTGACATTATCGACGACCGCTGTCTCGCCGCCGCAGAGTTTACTGCCGAGGGTATCCGTATCGGAAGAGCATTTTACAAGCACGTCTACCTGCCGGAACCCACAGACCTCGACGCAGAGACTGCGTCCGCACTTGCACCCTTTATCGGCGGAGCAACTCCGTACGTTAAAAGTTCGGAAGGCTTTGGAGCTCTTCGTGTGCTGACCAGAAGGCTTCCAAATGACGAGCGGCTTTGGTTTTTCTTTAACGAGGGGAAGGGTATCCTATCCTCCGAGCTGACCCTTCCTTGTGTCGCAGACCGCCTTTACAAGCTTGATATGAGCTCCGGAACGATGTACGCCCTGCCCTGCACGTTTTCCGAAAACGGGGCTGTTATCCGTCTTGAGTTTCAAAGCGGAGAGAGCACTGCGATACTTTCATCGCCCCATAACTATCCCACCGCCGACGATCCGACGGTCGAAACAAGACTCAACACGATCCTCCCCGACAGCTTTTCGGTATCAAAAAAGACCGAGACGTTCTTGCTCAAGGAGGGCATAGTCAAACGCGCATGTGCCGAGGACTTTGTAAAGACCGACCTTGGACCCTGGAAGGAGCTCTTTGGCGAAAGCTTTTCAGGTGACGCTGTCTACCGTACAACGGTATCTCTCCCCGTACTTCCGAAGTGTACCGTTGAGATCGGTCTTGGCAGGGTGGAATACTCCGCCGCGGTCTACGTCAACGGCAGCCTTGCAGGCTACGCCTTGGCCCAGCCAAATACCGTCTACGCCGAGAGCGGACTGTTTACCGAAGGAGAAAACGTCATTGACATCGTGGTATCAAACACATCTGCCAACCAGTACGTTCTCTCGGATACCGACGGCTGCTTTGAGGAGCGCGAGGTCGGCTGTTACCACCCCGTTGCCAAGCGTTTTGAGGCTGAGACCCTCGGCGGAGGGCTCTACGGCCCTGTAAAGGTAAAGTATTGACAGACTTAAAAAGACCGTATCGGTATGATACGGTCTTTTTGTTTTGCAGATTTTTCACTTAGTGCCACGCACGTTGGGTCCAGATATTGGTTCGGATACCGTATTTCTGCTTTCTGCCGTAGTAGAGGGCGACCTCTCGCTCGTAGGCTCTGATCTCCTCAAAGGTCATCTTTTCCCTGTCGTGCTCGATACAGAACAGCTTAAAGTAATCCACGCTCAGCTTGCAACGATCTATACGCTCACGCTCAGCTGCATCCGCCGCCATTTCATAGGTCTTGTTCCACAGCTCGCAGACCTCATCGATACGGGGCGTGAGGTCACGCAGATAGGAATCGTGGTTGACCTCGCAATAAGGAAGCGGTACGTAGGTTTCGGCCTGAGGGTCGTCACTGGGATGGCTAAAATCTATGCCCGAGAAGCAACCCATATGCTTATCGGCAGTGACTTCCAGCAGTATATCCATATATTTTCTGATGTTTTTCCAGCCTGCACCGAAGAAGGCCTCCAGAAATTCGTCGGTAAGCGCCTGATACTTTTCCTCACTCATCGTCGGATCCCACATAAGCTTACCTATCAGATAACCCTGCAGGTCGTTGAGGTCACCGCCTCGGGTATCGGGGCTATCGGTGTTCTCTTCGAAAACGTGGGTGGCGTTGTTATCGTAGAAGAAGCGGATATTCTTGCGCAGTGACTCGTAGTTGGGGAAGGGTGCAAGGTAGCAGGAATAGTTTGTGACATAGTCCCAAATCGAGATGTTGTTGCAAATCTTGCCCCATTCCTTGAGTTCCTTTGCAAATCGGCCTTGATTCATAGGACAAGCTTCGTCCTCCAGCGGGTGACGGAAGCAGGCCTCGATGGTGCAGTAACGGATAAGTACGTTCTTGCGGGGCTTGGTTATCTTCGGTGCTTTGCGTGTATACTGATAGGCAAAGGTCTGTATCAGAACATCGGGGAATTCCTTCTCGACTTCCTCGGCTACGGCGTTGACAAATCTGAGTATGGTGCCGCTGTGGCTTCCCTCTTCCTCGTCAACAGCTACACAGTTGGGGCATTCGCAATAGCGATCGTTGTCGTTTTGCGATACCTCGACGATTCGGATTCCCGGATTTGCCCTGAGCCACTCCAGAACGTTTTCTGTCACGATGCGCAGAACGTCGGGATTGGTAAGGCAGAGCTGACCGTTTTCCTCGCTGTCGTAGGCGTTTCCCGCAGGAATGCGGCGGCCCTTGTGTAATGAAAAGTATTCAGGATGATCCTTGAAGTAGACCGATGCCGGGCAGAGTCTTGCAAAGGTATGGCAGTGGCCAAGAATGTCTACATTCCCGCCGCGGGTACTGTCAAGATAGTATCCGTTGCAACGCATCCAAAGGGTGAAGTCGGTGTTTTGGCAGTTGCTGATCCAGGTGCTGGTACGGCGCTCAAAGCCCGGGTTGTCTATTTTCCGTACGTTGGGGGCAATGGCGTCAAACTCCGGCTTTACCACCTTGGTGACGTCGGGAGCATAGTTGCGCACACCGAAGTATCTTTCAGCAAAGTCGCAGACCGCATAGAGCGTACCTCTGGGCATTGCTCCGAAGAGGTAGAGCGACTCGCCGTCGGTCTCGGTGCAAAAGCCGTCCCAACGGATTCCGTCGGTCGGACGGTCGCCGCCGATGAATATCTTTTCGGGTCCGTTGAGCTCTACGCCAAAGGCAAGCTTTGCATACTGCTCAAGCAGTTCTCCGGCATGTACCTCTGCTGGGTCGGGATTTTCGGGGAGTACGACGTGGAAGCTTTCCAGGGGTTTATTACATATAGTAAGCATATTTTTCCCTCCGTTTTTCGCACCTTCTGTGCAAGATGGCTTTATTATACAGCATTGCCGCTTGGGTGTCAACGGCAATGCAGGCTGTTACCTCCCCCATTTCCATGCGTTTTTAAGCCGCGTCTATCGGTCCTCCACCCCTGAAGGCTCGATGCAGAAAAAAGACCGTATCGGTTTGATACGGTCTTTTTGTCTTGCCTTATCCTTAGTGGCCTGCACGCTGGGTGAATATATTGGTGTGAATACCGTATTTCTGCTTTCTGCCGTAGTAGAGGGCGACCTCTCGCTCGTAGGCTCTGATCTCCTCAAAGGTCATCTTTTCCCTGTCGTGCTCGATACAGAACAGCTTAAAATAATCTACGCTCAGCTTGCAACGATCTATACGCTCACGCTCAGCTGCATCCGCCGCCATTTTAAAGGTCTCGTTCCACAGCTCACAGACCTCGTCGATACGGGCCGTGAGATCACGCAGGTAGGAATTGGGGTTGACCTTGCAGTAAGGAAGGGGTATGTAGGTTTCAGCCTGAGGATCGTCGATAGGATGGCAGAGATCCATACCCTCAAAGCAACCCATACGCTTATCGGCAGTGACTTCCAGCAGTATATCCATATATTTTCTGATATTCCTCCAGCCTGCACCGAAGAAGGCCTCCAGGAATTCATCGATCAAAGCCTGGTACTTCTCCTCGCTCATATCGGGCTCCCACATAAGCTTGCCGATCAGATAGCCCTGCAGGTCGTTGAGGTCACCGGCACGGGTTCCCGGAGTGTCCTCCTCGAAAAAGTGGGTAGCATTGTTGTCGTAGAAGAATCGGACGTTCTTGCGCAGCACCTCGTAGTTGGGGAAGGGAGCAAGGTAGCAGGAATAGTTGGTGGCGTAGTCCCAGATGGAGATATTGTCGCACATCTCGCCCCACTCCTTGAGCTCCTTGGCAAAACGGTCCTTGTTCATAGAACAGCTCTCATCCTCCAGCGGATGACGGAAGCAGGCTTCTATGGTGCAGTAGCGGATAATGACATTTTTACGGGGCTTGGTTATCTTCGGCGCAATACGGGTATAGTCGTAGGCAAAGGTCTGTACCAGCACGTCGGGAAATTCCTTCTCGACTTCCTCGGCTACGGCGTTGACAAATCTCAGTAGGGTGCCGCTGGGGCTTCCCTCTTCCTCGTCGACAGCGGTACAGGCGGGACAATGGCAGTAACGGCTGTTGTCGTTTTGCGATACGTCTACGATACGGATGCCGGGATTTGCCCTGAGCCACTCCAGAACGTTTTCGGTCACGATGCGCAAAACATCGGGATTGGTGAGGCAAAGCTGACCGTTTTCCTCGCTGTCATAGGCGTTTCCCGCAGGAATTCGGCGGCCCTTGTAGAAGGAATAATACTCGGGGTGCTCCTTGAAGTAGACCGATGCCGGGCAGAGCCTTGCAAAGGTGTGGCAGCCGCCGATAAGATCTATAAATCCGCCTCGGGTCCGGTCAAGATAATACCCATTGCAGCGCATCCAAAGGGTGAAATCGGTGTTTTGGCAGTTGCTGATCCAGTCGCTGGTACGGCGCTCAAAGCCCGGGTTGTCTATTTTCCGTACGTTGGGGGCAATGGCGTCAAACTCCGGCTTTACCACCTTGGTAACGTCGGGAGCATAGTTGCGCACACCGAAGTATCTTTCAGCAAAGTCGCAGACCGCATAGAGCGTACCTCTGGGCATTGCTCCGAAGAGGTAGAGCGACTCGCCGTC
>JAFXIT010000025.1 GCA_017532825.1 Clostridia bacterium | reverse complement strand
GAAGTAGGCGGGAACGGTGATGACCGCCTGGGTGACGGGGCTTCCGAGGTAGGCCTCGGCGTCGGTCTTGAGCTTCTGAAGGATCATTGCCGAGATCTCCTGGGGGGTCAGAGCCTTGCTGTCGATGTTGACCTTGTAGGAGGTACCCATCTCACGCTTGATGGAGATGATGGTACGGTCGGGGTTGGTGATGGCCTGGCGCTTTGCGGTGTTACCCACCATGCGCTCGCCGTTTTTGCCGAATGCGACCACAGAGGGAGTGGTACGGGTGCCCTCGGCGTTTGCAATAACTACGGGTTCTCCGCCTTCCATAACGGAAACGCAGGAGTTGGTCGTTCCAAGGTCGATGCCTATGATCTTTGCCATAATGTTTTTCCTCCGAAATTAACTTTATTAGTATATGTTGAGTGTTATCAGTTTGCTACCTTTACCATTGCGTATCTTACCACACGCTCGCCTATCCTGTATCCCTTCTGGAATACCTCGGTGACGGTGTTGGGCTCGACCTCCTCAAGCTCCTCGTGCATCACTGCGTTGTGGAGGTTGGGATCGAAGCTCTCACCCTTGGGGTCGATGGCGGTAAGCCCCAGCTTCTCGGCGGTGGCCGAAAGCTGCTTCATTATGAGGGTCAGTCCCTCCAAAATACCCTCGGCGCTCTCGCCCGATGCGGCGACGGCACGCTCAAGGTTGTCTATCACCGGTAAAAACTCCGCAACTGCGGCGGCGGCGGCGTCACCGGCGAGCGCCTCCTTTTCCTTTAAGGAACGCCTGCGGAAGTTGTCGTACTCTGCCGCAAGGCGAAGTCTTGCATCCTTTTCGGCCTCGAGGGCTGCCTTGAGCGCCTCGAGCTCGGACTCGGGAGGGGCGGTGTCTGGTGCGACGGTCTCCTCGGGAGTCATATTGTTTTCAGTGTTTTCACACATTTTCAGTCATCCTTCTCACTGTCGTCGGTATTTATCATATCCTCCATCCCCGCGCTCAACCCCTTTGCAAAGAAGGAGAGCCTTGCGGCGATGCGGGAATAATCCATTCTCGTCGGTCCCACTATTCCGACGTATCCGGTGTTGCCGCCGTGCATTTTACAGCTTGCAAGCACCAGCGAGCTGCCCTTCAGCTGGGGCAGGGTGTTTTCGTCGCCTATCTGTATGACGATGGGTGAGTCGCCTCTGTTGCTTAACAGCTCCGAGCCGTGGGAGGCTCCGAGGAATTCAAGCAGCTCTCTTGCACGGTCGATGTCCCGGTACTCGGGATAGGCAAGCAGCCTTCCCGCACCGCTTAATGAGACCTCCAGCTCGTCTGCATCGACGGCTATCTCCTTGAGGAATTCAAGCACTGCGGCAAGCAGCTCTCTGAAGTCCTCGCCTGCCACCGCCTCCAGACGTCTGACCTGCATAAAGGTCACGTTTCGTGGCTCTATGCCCGAAAGCTCGGCGTTGAGTGCCGCTACAAGCTCGGAAAGTCCCGCTGTGGGCATCGGCTCGAAGAATCGGCAGAGCTTGTTTTTTACCGTGCCGACCCCCGTGACAAGTATCACCACACAGCTTGTAGGGTCGCAGGGGACTATCTCTATCCTCCGCAAGGCCTCGACCGAGGCGAGCTTGGGTGTCATCGTTACCGATGCGTAACGGGTAAGCTCGGATAGTATCTGCCCTACCTCCGCAAGCTTGCGGTCATACTCCGAAATGCGGAGCTTGAGGGCCGAGTTGAGCTCGGATACGTCCTCCCTTGTAAGGGAATAGGCGTTCATCAGCTCGTTTACGTAAAGGCGGTAGCCCTTGTGGGTGGGGATGCGGCCTGCCGAGGTGTGGGGCTGTTCAAGATAGCCCTCCTCGATAAGTGCGGCCATCTCGTTTCGAAGCGTCGCACTCGAAAGCCCGAGCCCAAGCCTTTCCGCAAGAGCCTTGGAGCCGACCGGCTCGGCAGTGTCGATATACATATCTATGAGAGCCTTGAGAATCAGCTTCTGTCTGTCGTTGGCCACGGGCTCACCTCGCTTTTAGCACTCTTTTTTCTGAGTGCTAATATAAGATACCACAACCGACAGCGGTTGTCAATAGGAAAATGACCAAATTTGACCTTTGCGGAGAATATTTTTTCCAAATGAAATATAAGGTATGCGGAGGTAGTGACAAATGCGAAAAAACGGTGTATAATTGCTAATTAGATATTAATATAGAAGAAGGATGATTTTTATGGCAAGTAAGTTTTGCGGCAGCTGCGGCAAGCCTCTTGAGACCGATTCCAAATTCTATCCCGGATGCGGAGCAAAGATCGAGGCCGAGCCGGTCGTGCAGCCTGCCGAGCCTGCACCCGAAAGACCGACCGTACCGGTCGTAAATCAGCCGACCATCGCTCCCGCCGCCCCCAAGAAGGATAAGAACAACGGCCTTCCCATCATGATAACCATGGGAGTCCTCGGTGTAGCGGTCATAGTACTGCTTTGCATACTTCTCTTCGGCGGCAACGGCGGCAGTGAAAAAGCCAAGGTGCTTACCAAGTATACCTACGGCGACATAGTGGGCGACTACGTCGGCGATGCCACCCTTAAGGGCCTTAAGTTAAACGGCGATGCGGAAGAGTTTACCGAGGCTCTCCGTGACATCTTCGGAACTGCATCCTTTGACGCCGAAGCCTTTGAAGAGGCCAAGGATTCCATAGACAGAGACTTTGAAGCCCGGGCGAGCCTTACCCGCAGCGGAATGACGCTTGAGCTCGACTTTGCATCCATCCTTGAGGATATGTACTTTGATCTTGAGGATTGCTACTTTGAAAAGGGCAGGGCCGAGGGCGTCTACACCGAGACCCAGTCCAACGGCCCGATGCAGGCGGAGATGACGGTCGACTACGACCTGTCCCTCTACGCCGACGAGCGCTATGACTACCGCATCGGCGGAAGCTGCAAGATCACCCAGAATATGTCCATCATTATCGGAAGCAAGGTCATAACCGAGATAAGCGTAGTCATCGACGTCGATCTCGATATGGTCATGGATTATTGATCGTGAAGAAATTTTACACTACCTATTATTACGGGCCGACGGAGCAGTACGTCGTAAAGCCCGAGACCGTAGCAAACATAGCCGCCGCGGGCTTCGATCTGATGCCGCTGCACTACTCTACTGCGGTCAATAAGCAGGCTCTGCCCATCCTCAAGCGGTACGGCATAAGGGCGATGGTCGGCGACCCCAGGATCGGAAGGGTCTACAACAGCGACGACTTCGCCGCTGCTGACAGTGTCGTAAAGGCGGTGGCCGAGGACTATGCGGAATTTGACAACATTGAGGGCTGGGATATCATTGACGAGCCCAATAGCGAAAAGTTTCCCATTCTTGCCGCCATCGTGAACGCTATCAAAAAGCACACCCCCGACAAGGAGCCCTTGATCAACCTCTTTCCCAACTACGCCTCGCCCGAGCAGCTGGGAAATCCCGACTATCTGACCCACCTTGAGGAGTATGTAAACGTAGTCAGACCGACCATTTTGAGCTACGACCACTACCACTTCCTTGGCAGGGAGCAGAGAAACGCCATCCTGGACGACGGTCGGATAGACGAGCGTGAAAAGCTTATCCGTATTTCGGCAGAAAGTACCGAAAACCGCGGCGGATTTTTCGAAAATATCGAGACGGTCATGAAGGTCTGCAAAAAGTACGGCATCCCGCCCATGCTCATAGTCCTGCTGGTCGAGCACGGCCCCTACCGCAATCTGACCGAGGCAGAGATCCTCTGGGAGGTCAATATGTGCCTGGTCTACGGTATGAAGCGCATTTCGTATTTTACCTACTGGTGCCCTCCGGACGATCCCTTCTGGCATTACAGAAATGCCATCTGCGACGAGCAGGGCAACAAAATGCAGCACTACTACGACGTCAGCAAGATCAACCGTGAGATAGCCGCCGTAGGTGAGCATCTGTTTGGCACCGACCCCGCAGAGGTCTTTCATATCGGTGCATCGGAGGCGGGAACACAGGTGTTTGAGGGCTTTGGCCCGATAGACTCCATCGAGGGTAACGACGGTGTCATAGGTTTCTTTGACAACGGCTCGATCTACCTTTGCAACCGTGATTTCCGTAACTCCAACACCTTTAAGCTCAACTCAAAAATGCCCCTTACCGTTTTCAAGGACGGCGTGTTTGAGGAGCTCGGCTCGGACAGCGTGACCCTTGAAGCGGGTGCTGCGGTCCTTTTGAGGGCGTAAGGATCAAATTGATCAGCGTATAAGAAAAAACAAAAAAGGAGCTGTAAAAAATGTCTTGGGAAGACATCAAGGAAAAACTGTCCATCATGCTGGACACAATCATTGAGTGGGGCACGCACACCGGTATCAAGGTGATCATCGCTCTGATACTGCTCTTTATCTCCTTTAAGGTGATCAACAGGATCGCAAGAAGGATCGAAAAGAGCAAGCTTGACAAGACCCTTGCAAAGGTCTTTGCCTATGCATTCAAGCTTGGTCTGAAGTGTATCGTCGCAATCTGCCTTATCGGCTACGTCGGCATCGACACCAGCGGCCTTGCCGCCCTGGTAGCCTCGTTCGGCGTTTGCGCAGGCCTTGCTCTCAACGGCGCACTGGGCAACCTCGCCGGCGGCGTTCTCATCATCCTTACCCGTCCCTTCCGTGTCGACGATTTCATCGAGGCGCAGGGCTACTCGGGTACGGTTGAGGACATTCACATCACCTGCACCAAGATCCGCACCGTTGACAATAAGGTCGTATACCTCCCCAACGGTGCGCTTTCGAGCGGAAGCATCGTAAACTACTCCGAAAAGGACATCAGAAGGGTCGACTTCACCTTCTCCATCAGCTACAGCAACGACTTCGAAAAGGCCAAGTCCATCGTCATGAACATTCTTACCTCGCACGAGCTTGCCCTTACCGATCCTGAACCTATGGTCAGAGTTTCGGCACACGGCGCAAGCAGCATTGACCTTACCGCACGTGTGTGGGTCAAGAGCGGCGACTACTGGACGGTCAACTTCGACGTTATAGAGGCCGTCAAGGCGACCTTCGACAAGGAAGGCATCGAGATACCCTTCAATCAGCTCGACGTTCACGTCAAGAACGACTAAGCTCTATGCAATTTTAAAGCCATCCTGCAGGCTTGCAGGATGGCTTTTTTATATACGGCAGTGGGCTCGTAGTACAAAAATGCAACTTAATAAAATGAAGATTTGCGAAGCAAATCAATCTTTACTTTTTCACTATTACCTCTTACCTATTACTTAAAATTCCGTGCACGCAAATTAGTGAAGAGTGAAGAATGAAGAGGTAATAAGTAAAAATTCCGCACACTTGCGTGTGCGGAATTTTTTGAGACGGTCTGACGGACTTAAACGCAGAAAAAGCATCTTATACAAGCCGTGTGCAGACAAATAAAAACGGCGTGATACTCCGATAAGAGTATCACGCCTGTGGCTGTGATCGTTAAAACGAGGGGTTATAGTAGCTTGTATACCAGATGACGGTGCATATCACGCCGACGGTAAGGAACAGCAGACCCACCGTCAAAACGCAGCGGTCGGTAGATTTTTTGATCTCCTGCATCTTGCGTTCACGGTATTTTCCGTAGAGCTCCTGCTTTTTTCTGCCGCCGGGAATGAAGGTCAGCACGACGTTTCTCAAAACGTAGCTGATGCCTATCAGGGCTCCCTCGCCGCTTATATACATCATTCCCGCAAAGAGCACAAGCAGTATACCCGAAACGAAAAATCCGTCCGAGAGGATCTGGAGGTTTACTGCCACGTCGCTTCCGAAAAAGCCCTTGGACCAAAACACGGCAAGTGTGATCAGCGATGCGACGCCAAAGCAAATACCGTATTTTGTTATTAACGATTTGTCGAATTTCACGTCCTTAACCGTCCGTTTCTCCGTTAACTATCTTCTTGTACCTTTCTTCCTCTGCGTTGTTGCAGTAGACGAAATGTCCGGGCGAGATCTCACGGAGAGAGGGGGTATCGGTGGAATAATCGTGCTCGGCGATGGGGTTGTAGATAATTCTGGTACGCTGCTTTTCGTACACCGGGTCGGGCAGAGGAATTGCAGACAGCAGCGACTTGGTGTAGGGGTGGAGAGGATACTTGAACAGCTCATCCGAGTCTGCAAGCTCTACCAGCTTACCGAAGTACATAACGCCGATCCTGTCAGAGAAGTACTTAACCACCGACAGGTCGTGGGCAATGAACATAATGGTAAGACCGAGGCTCTCTCTGAGGTCGTTGAGCAGGTTGATGACCTGCGCCTGAATGGAGACGTCGAGGGCCGAGATGGGCTCGTCGGCGATGATCATTTCGGGCTGCATAATGACGGCTCTGGCGATACCGATACGCTGACGCTGACCGCCGGAGAACTCGTGGGGATAACGGTCGGCGTGCTCACGGACCAGACCGACGGTCTCAAGGATCTCGTAGACCTTTTCGTTGATGTAATCCTTGTCCCTGATGCCGTTGATGACCAGACCCTCTGCAATAATGTCACGGACGGTCATTCTGGGGTCGAGCGAGGCGATGGGATCCTGGAATATCATCTGGATCTGGGTGATGAGTCTGCTCTTTTTTGCAACACGGCATCTGCTCTTGTATTCCTTTTTCAAGGCCTTGAGCTTTATTTCGTCACGCTGTGCGGCGTCGAACTTTTCGCTGTATTCCTCTTCCAGCTTCTTTAACTGGGAGGCCTGATACTGCCTGTCGACCTCTCTGTTGTCGGACCTTGCGTCGTGGATCAGAGCTCTGTTTTCTGCTACGGTGGCAGCAAGCTCCTTGCGGATGGTCTCGATCTCGGCGTCGATCTCGGCTTTTCTTGCGGCGCTTACGTCCTTTTCCTGCTTGAGCTCGGCGATACGCTTGGCGGCATCCTTCCTCGCCTTGGAGATGGCATCCTTGTAGGAACGGGTGCCTGCGCCGATCCTCTGGCCCTTGAAGTATACGTTGCCGGAGGTTATGTTGTAAAGCTTGATGATGGAACGGCCGGTAGTGGTCTTACCGCAGCCGGACTCGCCGACGAGACCGAAGGCCTCGCCCTTTTTGACCTCGAAGCAGACGTCGTCGACGGCCTTGAGGTCCTTGCGGCCCATGCGGAAATACTGGCAAAGATGGTCTACCTTGAGCAATACTTCGTTCTTATTCTCCATGATTGCCACCTCTTTCCTTCATACGCTTGATACGCTCGGTAATGATCTTGGGGATCTCGACCTTGGGTGCGTTGGGGTGGAGCAGCCAGGTCGCCGCATAGTGTGTCGGGGAGACCTCAAACATAGGCGGCTGCATCTCAAAGTCGATCTCCATTGCGTACTTGTTTCTTTCGGCAAATGCGTCACCTACGGGAGGATAGATCATATTCGGCGGAGTGCCGGGGATGGCATCCAGCTTCTCGTTGGTGTCAAGGTCGGGCATGGAGGACAGCAGAGCCCATGTGTAGGGGTGCTGGGGGTTGTAGAATACTTCGTTTGCGGTGCCGTACTCTACTATCTTACCTGCATACATAACGGCGATCCTGTCGGCCATGTTTGCAACGACACCGAGGTCGTGGGTGATAAAGATAATTGAGAGGTCACGCTCACGCTTGAGGCGGTTGATAAGCTCGAGGATCTGTGCCTGGATGGTAACGTCAAGAGCGGTGGTAGGCTCGTCGCAGATCAGAATGTCGGGGTTTGCCGACAGAGCGATGGCGATAACTATACGCTGACGCATACCGCCCGAGAACTCGAAGGGGTACTGTCTGTATCTGATTCTGGGCTCGGGGATACCGACCTCCTCCATAAGCTTGATAGCCTTTTCCTTGGCTATGCGCTTACTGAGGGTGTAGACGACCTGGGAAGCTTTTTCCTTGAGGTAGTCGATGATCTCGATGCAGCGCTTGTCGAGGTCGACGTTTGCTGCGGATTCGACGTCGGAGCGGAACCTGTTGGCAACACGGGTAAGCACCGAAACGATGGTCTCTATCTGCTTTTCGGGCTCGATAACGGCCTTGGGGACGACCTTCCAGTCGACGTTCTTTCCCTTGGCAACGAGCGCATCGTGCTTGGCGGTCTGACGGGCAAAGCGGGCCTCTTCCTTGGGGTTGTTCTTGATGTAGAAGAAGTACTTCTCTACCTCTCTTTCAAAAGCACCGCCGAAGGTGTAGGCTACGTTGTCCTTAATGACTGCAAGGGGATCGATGGCCGAGCGGACGGCCTTGTTGGTCTCCTTGCACAGGGCAAAGGCCTCTTTTGCGGTGAAGCCGCCCTTTTTGAAGAATTCGATGGCCTTTTCAAGCTCGGCTATGGCAAGCTTCTTGTTTTCAAGGGTCTTGTTAAAGGAATACTCTACCGCAACCTTCTCAAGACGGATGAACGCCTCCATAAAGTCCTCGGTGAGGAAGTTATAGGCAAGCTCGTTTGCCTCCTCTGCCGGCATAAGGCTGAGGTCGGTCTCGGGCTTTTTATAGACGTAATAGCCGATACGGAAGAAGTTGTAGGGGGTGCGTGCAAGCATCTCCTCAACGGTAGCCTTGATGGCACCGAGAGCCTCTACGGTCTGGGATGAGGACTCCTTCTTGGCGGCGGTGGACTTGACGACCTTCCTTACGGCGTCGGCGATGGTGACCTTGGATCTTTCGATACGCCTTACGTTCTCAAGGGCGGACATGTGCTCCTTGAGCGCATCGGCGTAGCCGGTGGTAAAGTACCTGTCGTTGATGGCCTTGAGCTTCCTTTCGATAAGACCGAGGGTGGCGACGGCGTCGACCTTCTGGTTCTTTTCGACCAGGAAGAGGAAATCCTCAGCGATGGCTATCAGCTCCTGGGCGGCGGTGCGGGAGGCGTTGTAGCTGTTTTCGAGCTTGATGGCCTGGATGTTAAAGTTGTCAAAGGTCTTGATAAAGCTGTCGACCTCTGCCGAAGAAACGGCGGTATTGCCGTTCTGCGCAAGGGCAGTCTTTATCGTCTGGGACAGGGTGGCGAGGGTCTTGTTAAAGGTAGCACGGCCTTCCTTGCGGTTTGCCTTGTTCTTTAAGAGCATCGCCTCGGTGATCTGCTTACCGATACGCATGATGGGGTTGAGGGAGGACAGCGGATCCTGGAAGATCATGGCGATCTTGTCTCCACGGAGCTTGTGCATCTCCTCCTCGGGGATACGGACGAGGTCCTGGCCGTCGTAGAGTATCTCGCCGCCTTCGTAGATGGCGTTTACTGCCGAGATGCCCATGATGGCCTTGGATGTGACGGATTTACCCGAGCCCGACTCGCCGACGATGGCAAGTGTCTCGCCCTTGTAAAGGTCGAAGGAAATGTCACGCACTGCCTGGACCTTACCTGCGTCGGTGCGGAAGGATACCTTCAGATTATTGACGGATAATTTGACTTCTTTATTCATACTTAGTCCTCCGATCCTCTGAGCGACGGGTTGAACGCATCGCGAAGTCCGTTGCCAAACAGGTTAAAGCTAAGCATCATCAGTGTCAGGAACAGGCAGGGGAAGAGAGCCACGTAGCTTGCATGGTTGACGATGGCGTCCTTGCCCTGTGCGATAAGGGTACCAACGGAGGTGATGCTTCCCGCTTCGAGGTTGATTATCTCGAGGTAGGAAAGGCTGGTCTCGGAGTATATCATCGAGGGGATCGCCAGAGCGAAGCTGGTTACGATGGTACCCAGACCGTTGGGGAAGATGTGCTTGAACATGATACGCGCGTCTCGTGCGCCGAGGGTCCTTGCCGCAAGGACGTACTCCTGGTTCTTAAAGCGGTAGAACTGCATACGTGTTCTGCCTGCCATGCCTATCCAGCCGGTGGCAAAGAAGGCAATAAAGAGGACCAGCATGTGTGCGTGGGGGGAGGGACCCATGTGGTACTTGAGCAGGGAGATGATTATCATGGAGGGGACTGCACCGAGGATCTCGGTAAATCTCTCCATGGCAAGGTCGATCTTGCCGCCGAAGTAGCCGGCGATGGAGCCCCAGATGACGCCGACGATAAAGTTGGTCACTGCGACGACGGTTGCGAAAATGAAGGAGAACCTTGCGCCGTAGGAAAGGCAGGCCAGAATGTCCTTACCGGTATTGGTGGTACCGAAGATGAACAGCGGCTCGGTGACGTCGTCATAGTCGTACTTGGCCTTCTGGGTGTGCTCGTAGATGTAGTATTCGTAGTACTCGGCTCTTACCTCTATACCGCCGTCGATCTTACGGCCGTAGGCGTAGTAGTACTGCTTGCCGTTCTCCCAGATACCGTCCTCGCCCTCAATTCTGAGGGAGTTGTACTCGGGGATAAGGGGAGAGGGAGAGTCTGCCTCATACTTCCAGTAGTTGGGGATGATGTTGCCGTTTAAGTCAAGCTTGGGGGTTATCTTTGATCCGTTGGGATTCACCATGACGTAGTAGATGTTGGCATCGTACTTGTTCTTTTCAACGGTAGGTCTCTTGGAGACCATGACGGTGGGGTAGAGGACCTGTCTGCCGGTCTCGTTCTGATACCTCTGGATGTCAAGGAACTCCTCGGGAGAGATGGTCTTGTACTTGCCGAAGCCGACACCGAAATAGGTATCGTAACGGTAGGTGTAGGTGGAGCCGTCCTCGCTTACCTCGTATTCATTGCGCTTGATTATCTCTCTGCCGGTCTCCTGGGCAAGGGCACGGTCCTTTAAGAACAGGGAGTAGCTGTTTTCAACGACCTTGTAGCCGTCCCAGAAGTCAAGACCGCTCTCATAAAAGAGGTTGAGCCTTGGGCTTACGTAGGCATACATCTGGTCGTATTCCGCGGGAGTATAGGGGGTAAAGAGGGGGCCGAGCAATGCAAAGATGACCAAGAAGCATATTACGATGCCGCCGACAACTGCACCCTTGTTCTTGCTGAAACGGCGGAATGCGCCCTGAAAGTAGCTTACGGGCTTTGTGCTGAATTTGCTGTCATGCTGCAGGTCGTTCCTGTTGGTAAACCTGAATTTTTCAGCGGGGATATAAATTTCGTTACTGTTAGCCATAATTATTTAGCCCCCATTCTGATTCTCGGATCGATGAAGCCGTAGCTTATGTCGATAACTATACCTGCGGCCAGTCCGATAAGAGCGTAGAAGCCCGAAAGCAGCATAAAGAAGTCGTAGTCCTGGAAGTTGATGGAATCGAGGTAGAGTCTGCCGACACCGTTTATAGCGAACATCTTCTCAATGATGAGCGAGCCGGAAAGCACCGAGATGAACTCACTCAGGATCGAGGGGAAGATAACGACCATCGAGTTGCGCATTGCGTGACGGGAGATGGCCTGACGCTTGGTAAGACCCTTGGTCCTTGCAAGAAGCATAAACTCACCCGTCAGAACCTCCGAAAGCTCGGCACGGGTATAACGTGCGTAGCCTGCTATCGATCCAAGACAGAGTGCAAAGACCGGAGGCAGCATCGACTTGAATACCGGCCATGTAAAATATGCGTTGCTTTTTAACATGGTTAACGGGAACCAGCCGAGCTTAAAGCAGATGGTATACTGCAGCAACAGCGCCAGAACGACCGAAGGCAGGGAAATAAGAAGGATTATAAAGACGTTGATGACCTGGTCCTGCCATTTATTCTTCTTAAGTGCCGCAAGGATACCGAGACCCAGGCCTATCGGTACACCGATCAGTGTGGAGTAGATATTGATAAGTACCGTGGGAGGCATGTGACTGGTAAAGACCTCCCAGATGTTATGGCCGCGGTATTCGGTGTAGGTGGTTACGATACCGAAGTCACCGTGCAGTATGATCCTCTTGAGATAGTTGCCGTACTGGATGAGGATCGGCACTCTGTCATAGTCCCACACGCCGTTTGCGCCCTCTCTGATGTTGGTTATCCAACCTCTGCCCTCGAGGGTCTTATAGATTATCTCGGGGTCCTGACCCGGCAGAACGTTGACGGGTATAGGCAGAAGCTTGATAAGCACGAAACACATCGTGAAAATGATGATGAAGGTGAACAGCATCAAGCCAAGACGCTTCATTACGTATTTAAACATGTACATAGGGATTTCTCCTTTGTCTTGTTATTTCCGATTCGGTTTTTCTGACGGTCCGGTCGGCCGCAGAGGGGTGCGTGGGTATATATGTCAGAGAGGTATGCGTTAGAGGGGCAAATGCACGGTAGGGATCAAAAATGGTTGCAGGGGGCAATGGGGCAGGTAGAGAGATGCAGGGTATATATTAAATGAATGACCGCAGATAGGTACCCTTGCGGCAGCGCAGGCGGGGCGGCACACTCAAAATGATCTTCAAGGTTAAGCTTGCATGGGAGTATATATAAAGGAATAGCCCTTAATAAAAAGGAGCTGTCCGTAAAAACGAAGCTGTTTGTAAAAACGAAAAAAATCAAATAAAGCGGAGCTGTTCGAAATCGGAGAAAATATCCCAACGGAGTTGTCTCTTAGTAAAGAGGGGAATTGTCTCGGTAAATCGGAATTATCCGTAATAAAACAGCAATTACTGTCTAAAAGGTTGGATTTATCGTTGCTTTAAAGAGGTAAATCCTGTCGGAATTATTAAAGGTGCAAATCAGCGGTGAGCGTTTTTAATGCTCACCGCTGATTGCTTTCAACTTAAATGACTTTTAATGAGCGGTTGCCAAAGATTACTCGGACTTCTTGTACTCGCTGGAGAGGTCGTTGTTGTTAGCAGCGACGAACTCGGCCCATTCAGCGTCGGTGTAGTTGACTTCCATGTATCTGATGCCGCCGAAGCCCATGAATACGTTCTCAACGTCGGAGAAGTAGGAGAACTTAGCGCCCAGCATGGAGCCGCCGCTGTCAGCGATCAGCATGACGGAGCGGGATTCGCCGATGACGATCTCTTCAAGAGCAGAGAGGATCATAAGACGTACTTCGGTGGGAGCAGAACCGGCGGCGCCCCAGTTGTAGGTCTTGGGCTGGTTCTTCTCTTCGGCCCAACCGTTGAGGCAGAAGTACCAGTTCTGAATGCTCATGGTGATGGTCTCGCCGGCACCTTCGTAATCGCCTGCAGGCATAGCAAGGGTCAGGTCGATAGCGGAGGTATCCCAGTACATATGATAGTTCAGGTCATCGTCGGGGTTGACGAATGCGCCGATGATATCAAAGGGGTTGAAGGCGTTGCCCTGGAAGCCGTAGCCAAAGCCGATCTGGGTAGTACCGGAACGGAAGGCCTCGGCCCACTGGCTACCGGCAGAAGCGTCGAATACGACGTCGATCTTGTTTTCAAGAGCGGTGCCGGCAGTCAGGTTGTCAAGGAGGTCCTGGATGTAGGTGCAGCGGAATCTCTGCTTTGCAGTGTCAGCGGAGGAACCGTAGACAAGGGTTATGTTCTTGGAAGCATCGTAGCCGTAGTAGTCGGCGTTAGCGGTGAGGATGTTGATGGCTTCCTGGATCTTGACCTTGGCAAGCTCGGGGTTGTAGCCGGTCAGGGAGTCATAAGCCTCGTCGAGGGACAGGCCGGTGAGGGATCCGGTGGACCACTTGCCGTCGTCAGACTGGGTGAAGCCGTAGGCACGGAGGATGCCTTCCTTGGCGAGGGTGGTGTTACGGTACTGGCCGCCGTCTGCAAGCGTGGGCGAGTTCTCAATATCGTAGTAGTAGGCGGGGTTCAGAAGGCCGAAGCAGGGGGTAGCGGAGCCGGGCCAGATCTTCTCAACGACGTCGCTTCTGTTGAGCGAGAGGTTGAAAGCGTGTCTGAACTCCTGGATAGCAAGGATACCGTTGTTGTTGCCGCTGTTCTTGAGGACGTTGAGGTCGCTGAAGAGCTGCATGCCGTAGGTACCGGTAGCGGTGGTGGTGTAGTAGGTGTACTTGGAGTCTGCGTACTCGGCGGCGTTCTCGGTCTGGAGGGAGCCGTCATCGTAGGTACCGTTGAGGAAGCCCATCCACTGGGTGGACCACTCGTCGACCTTTTCGCAGTAGATAGCGGTGATGTTGTACTGGTTCTTGTACTGCTTCATGTTCCAGCCGTACCAGTTCTCGTTGATGGCGAGCTTGTAGTGGCTGCCGGCCTCAAACTCTACGAGCTTGTAGGGGCCCCAGGAAGCGGTGGTCTCGAGGGAGGAGTTGTAGTTGGAGGTCCAAAGGGTAGCGCCTTCGACAGGCTGGGTCTTGGAGGCCTCGTACTTTTCACGGTGGACAAGGGGAAGGCTGGACATGTAGTAGGCGGCCATGTAGCTCAGAGAGCCGTCTTCCTTAAGGAGAGCATAGGGAACGTCGAGGCAGACGACGATGGCGTTCTCGTCTTCAATGGCGTAGATACCGACATCTTCCCACTTAACGTCACGGATGGGGTTCTCGACGTAGATGGCGACGGCAGAGGCGTAGTTGCCGCCGGGCTCAAGGATGGACTGGTAGCCGGCCCAAAGATCGGCACCGGAGATGGCGTCGGAGCCGTCAGCGCTGGAGTAAACGGTGGCGTCGTCGATGGTGACCCACTGAGGAGCGACGGAACCGTCAGCGGCGGTATAGCCTGCGGCACCCCAGAGACTGTGGATGTCGACATAAATGGTCTTGCCGGCTGCAATGGCTTCGGCATTGGTCTTGTAGCCGAGGCTTGCGACGGGCTCATAGGTACCTTCCTGATTCTGGAAGAAGTAGCCTCTGGAGTTCTTGATGCGGAGGGTGTCGTAGTAGGTGTTGGCGCGGAAGTTCATGAAGGCAGGGTCAAGCTGCTGCATCATGGACCACTCGAAGTCAGCGGCCTTGATGGCAGTGCCGTCGTCCCACTTCAGGTCGTCACGCAGGGTGATCTTCCAAGCGTAGCCGCCTTCGGCCTTCTGCTCGTCGGTGTAGCCCCACTTAGCGTCGACGCTAGAGGTTACGTCCTCGAGCTTGGTAGCTGCGGAATAGTTGGTGGTGTAGGCACCGGGAACGATTCCGGCCTTGTTGATCGAGCCGTCGGCATTGTACTTCTTGTCCTTCTCGAACTTGTAGTCGTAGTCGAAGAACGAGGAGCCGATGTAGCTCATGATCTGGGTGTCGTTGCCGTCAGCATAGGTCATTTCATTCCAGTTGCTGGGCATGACGGTCGTGGTGGTATTGTATACAGCCTGCTTAAAAGTAGCGGGATCAACCTTGCCGCAACCTGCGAAGGTGGTTGCAACCAGGACAACACACAAAACCACTGCGAGCATGGATCTGAGGGTCTTGTTCATAATGTCTCCTCCATTTAAATTTGGATCGTTTATTCCATTGCAGTTACCTCGCCCTGCGTCCTGCAACAAAAGCCGCATTATCGCAGGGGAAAATGCCCGAATGTATAAACATACAGATTATAGCATACGAAAATTTACTTGTCAACCTCCTTAATAACTAAATATTAACGATTTCTTAAAAAAACGACACTGTGATGCTTTTTATCCCGTTTTGCACAACTGTCCTCAAAACGCCGAAAACAGTGCGCATATTCCGACCTTTCTACCTTATTATATATGGCGAAACAGAAAAAGGCCCCGCCCGGGGTGGGGCGGAGCCTTGTTTTGCTTTAGTCGAGGTTAAACTTCTCGCCGTAGCCGTAGCTTTCTGTGACAAAGTCGATGTCCTTGTCGCCTCTGCCCGAAAGACAGGCCAGGATCGAGCCTGTGTTGTGGGTACGGGCGTAGCGGATGGCGTAGGCGACGGCGTGGGAGGATTCGACGGCGGGGATGATGCCCTCGCAGCGGCAAAGCAGGAAGAATGCCTCCATTGCCTCCTCGTCGGAGATGGTCTCGTATTTTACCCTGCCCAGGTCGCGCAGGAAGGCGTGCTCGGGGCCGACACTGGGGTAGTCAAGACCGCTTGCGATGGAGTATACAGGGCTGGGCTCGCCGTTTTCGTCCTGAAGAAGGATGCTCTCAAAGCCGTGAAGCACCCCCTTGCTTCCGTATGCCATCGATGCGGCGTGGTCGCCCACGGCAGGACCTCTGCCAAGGGGCTCGATGCCGACGATGTCGACCGGGTCGGCAAGGAAGGGGGTAAAGAAGCCGATGGAGTTGGAGCCGCCGCCGACGCAGGCGGTGATAACGTCGGGCATAAGCCCCGTCATCTCCTTGAACTGCTCTCTGGCCTCTATGCCGAGGATGGACTGGAAGTCACGCACCATCATGGGGAAGGGATGGGGGCCGACGGCCGAGCCGATGCAGTAGATGGCGTCCTTGTATTCCTTCATATAGGCGTCGAAGGCGGCGTCGACCGCCTCCTTGAGGGTCTTTAAGCCGTGTGTGACGGGGATGACACGTGCGCCCAGCATCTTCATACGGGTGACGTTGGGTGCCTGCTTTGCAATGTCGACCTCGCCCATGTATACGTCGCACTCCATGCCGAAGTAGGCCGCCGCAGTGGCGATGGCAACGCCGTGCTGACCTGCGCCGGTCTCGGCGATGAGCTTTTTCTTGCCCATGTACTTGGCAAGCAGACCCTCGCCCATGCAGTGGTTGAGCTTGTGGGCGCCGGTGTGGTTAAGGTCCTCACGCTTGAGGTATATCTGGCACTTGCCCAGACGGTTGGAAAGCCTCTCGCAGTGGTATACGGGGGTGGGTCTGCCCTGGAACTCACGGCGGATGCGGCGGAGTTCGTTGATAAACTGTGCGCTGTGGCAGATGGTCTCGTAGGCGTCGGTTATCTCCTTAAAGGCGGGGATAAGCTCGTCGGGCAGGTATGCACCGCCGTAGGGGCCGAAGCGGCCGTCGGGGGTGGGGTATTTTTTAAGGTAGGTGTCAAAATCTCTGTAGGTCATTTTAATTTCTCCCAACAATAATATAGTTTTTTATAGGCTATATGAAGGGTCGCCATCGTCTGTAAAGCATAAAAACCTCCGAAAATACAAAAAGCCTTCATCCTGAATTAGGACAAAGACTCTGTCTCTGCGGTGCCACCTAAATTGGCTTGAAAGCCCACTTCACGCACTTACATGCGCTCTGCTCTGTAACGGGAGCGCCCGTCGGCCATTACTTGCTTTCGCTTTCCTGCCGCCCTCGTAAGCCCATTCGCCCAACCTCCGCCTGCGGCGATCTCACCGTCCGCCGCTCTCTTTAAGGCCTCGTCTTGGGGTACTTCTCTTACTCAATGGTTTCTCTTTTTTGATATTTTACTCCCCCGAGGGGCGCTTGTCAAGGGGTATATCGAAATTTTTGCCCGAAATATATCCCCTTATCCGCTCCAAAGCCGATTTTTCGATACGTGAAACGTAGCTTCGGGAGATGCCCAGCCTTGAAGCCACCTCTCTTTGTGGAAGTGCCGCACCCCCGCGAAGGGCGTAGCGGAGGGTGATTATCTCCCGTTCACGGGGGTCAAGCGCCTCCGAGATGGCCCTGCGTACCAGCCGCACCCTGTCGCCCTGCAGGACGTTTTCCAGCATATCCTCGTCGTAGCTGAGTATGTCCATCAGCTCCAGGTTGCCGCCCTCGTCGTCAGACTCGATGGGGTCGGACAGCGAGACCTCGTTCTTCCGCCGCTTGAGCCCTCGAAAGTACATAAATATCTCATTTTCAACACACCTTGCCGCATAGGTCGCAAGACGGGTGTTCTTCCGCCCGTCAAAGCTGTTGATGGCCTTGATAAGGCCGATGACACCTATGGAGATGAGGTCCTCACGCTCGTCGCTTCCTGCGTAGTACTTCTTTATAATATGTACCACAAGCCGCAGGTTGTGCTCGATGAGCTCGTTTCGCGCCGATAGGTCGCCCTCGGCCGTCCTTGAAAGCAGCTCCCGCTCCCGTGCGGCCGAGAGCGCCTTGGGAAAGGAGCTCTCGCAGGAGAGCTTGAGGGGAAAAAGGAATATCCGAAGTAAAAGGGAAAGCACAGACATACTCCGTCCTCCTTGCACCGTTATCTGTAAAATAGACTATGTACGGAGGAAGGAGTATATTACATCATCAGCTTAGCCGGGTTCACCGCAGAGCCATCTGCGACGGACCTCGTCGTAGACCGAGTCGGGAATGTCTATCTGCTCCTGAGTGTTTCCGAGGACGTACATATCCCCGGCTATCTCCTTGAAGGGGCAGAAGGTGTCGTTGCGGTAGGCATCTCTCTCCCCGACGTTTCGGAGGTTGGGAATGTCGACAGTTACGCCGCCCTGTACTATCGAGCGGTAGGCGAGTAAGCCGGGGATGCACATATCGACCGCCGTGTAGACGTCTATGACCTTGTCATCGGCCTCGGGATTGCCCTTGATGGCCTCGATGAAGTAGTGGGTGGTGTAGTAGTCTCCGCCGCCGTGTCCCGACGCTTCGGCATCGGCGATGGGGTGGGGAGGCTGTATTACCGAGTGGGTGCCGCGGCAGTTTTCGTTCTCACCCTCACGGTACACCGCAAGCTTGCCGTCCTCGGCCATGTCGCGAAGCGACCCTCTGTCGCCTGCGATCTCGTAGTTTGCGTGGGGACGGTTGTGCTTGAAGCCGCCGTGGAGGCTTTTTAAGATGGCACCGTTTTCGAGGGTGATCATCTCAAGCCCGAAGCAGGGCATGGCCGAGCCGAGGTCGCGCATAAAGGGACGGTTTCTTCCCTCAAGTCCGACGACCTTTACCGGGCGGAGACCCGTCATGTAGAGGATGGGGCCGATGGAGTGGGTGCAATAGAAGGTGGAATACATGGAGTTGCGCCAATGCTCACGCTCACCGTAGGTTATCTGCGGCCATATCGAGGAGCAGTCGTGGACGTACTCGCCCTCGGCGTACATAAGCTCGCCGATCTCCCCTCTGCGGTAACGCTCCCGCATTTCCTGACGTACGGGGGTGTAGCTGTAATTCTCGGCGTAGGCATATATCTTTCCGCTTTGCTCGACGGCCTCGATAAGCTCGACCGCCTGGCTCATCGTAGCGCAGGTAAGACACTCCGACATAATGTGCTTTCCGCCATTTAAAAGGCGGATCGCGTAGGGGGCGTGTTCGTTTGCGTAGTTTGCCAGGACGACGGCATCCATGTCGTGCTTTTCAAATTCGTCAAAATCGGTGTAGAAGGAAATACCCTCGGCACCTGCCTTGAGTGCTATTTCCCTGCACTTTTCAAGGCCCGGCTCGTACTTATCGCAGATGGCGACCACCTCGGCATCGCCTCGGCGCAGCAGCTGGTTGATGGCGGTGGTACCCCTTCCGGCACCGAAAACGCCGACCTTTATCTTTTCCATGTTTTATCCTCCTTTATCAAAGAGGGATATCTCTTTGAGGTCTATTATACCACGTTGCGGAGGGAAAATCTACAACCTGTTTAAATTGTGACGAATAAAATTTTAAGGAAAAAAAACGGGCGAAAAACTGCCGGCTTTGGAAAAAACGCTCCTTCGGGGGTTTACAAAACCGCCGTTGTGCCGTATAATAATTATACTGATTGTATAAAATACGCCGAATTTCGGCTTTACGGAGGAAGATGACCGTGGAGGACAGCTTTGCAAGAATATTGGTAAGACTCAGAAAGGAACGCAGACTCAGCCAAAGAGCCGCCGCAGAGGCGCTGGGGGTGTCCCAGGCACTGCTTTCCCACTATGAAAACGGAATAAGAGAGCCCAAGCTTGATTTTGTCTGCAAGGTGGCCGACTTTTACGAATGCTCGACCGACTTTCTGCTGGGACGTACCGCCGAGCGTGGCGGTGAGACCGACCTTCCCAAGGAGGGTGAGGACGAGCTTGCGGGCCGTCTTGCCGACGCCGCAGCGGCTCTGCCTGCGATGATGGAGTATCTTTTGAAGGACGGCAGCGGCAAGCTTGCAAAGACCGCCCTTGATATGCTCTCGCTCTCCCTTTACCGCTCCTTCAGGGTGCTTTGGAGGGGAGAGAGCGCCCCGGGCGTATTCTCTGCCGACTATAACTGCGCCATGGCGCTTTGCGACGTGATGATAAAGACCCACGAGCTGGAGGTCGCAAGGAGACTGGGCAGGATAAAGACACCCCTTCCCGACACCGAACTCCTCGAGGCCGAATTCCCCGAGCTTTGGGGGATCATATCCGAGCTCCTTTCCAATACCGACAGCGACCTGACAAGGCGTCTTGAGGGACGTGAGGGAAGGTAACCGATGGCGAGGATATTTATCGTTGAAGACGACCCCATGATCTCCGAGATCGTGGAGTACAACCTTGCAAGAGAGGGCTTTGAGACCTCGGTCTCGGCCGACGGCGAGGAGGGACTGCAGATGATACTGGAAGGCAGTCCCGACCTTGTGCTGCTTGACGTTATGCTGCCCTCTCTTGACGGCTTTGAGATACTGCGTCGGGTCAGACGTGTCTCGTCGGTGCCGATAATAATGATGACCGCCCGAGAGGGCGAGGATGACCGTGTCGACGGCCTTGAGCTGGGTGCGGACGATTATATAGTCAAGCCCTTTTCCATGAGGGAGCTTATCTCCAGGGTCAGAGCCAATCTCAGACGTGCAAGCGGAGAGCTTGGCAGAAGCACCGCCGCAGGCGGTCTTGCCTTTGACGACGGCAGGGCCGAGGCGACGGTCAACGGCCGCAGGCTGGAGCTTTCGACACGTGAGTACAGCCTCCTTAAGCTCCTTGCCGACAGTCCCGGACGGGTCTATTCCCGTGACGAGCTTCTTGAGAAGGTCTGGGGCTACAGCTACGACGGCGGCACGAGGGTGGTCGACGTGGCGGTAAGACGTCTGCGTGAAAAGCTTGAGGAATGTCTGCCGGGCGCACAGAAGTACGTCTCCACCAGACACGGTCTTGGCTACTATTTTCCGGAGGATGAGCAGTAATGGTCCGCTCCCTGCAGTGGAAGCTGATAATGGTAATGATGCTGATGATGATGACCGTTATGGCCATCGTCGGGGTCTACCTTGTCAACAGCCTTGAAAGCTACCACGAAAACGAATTTTACGAAAAGATGACCTCGGTATTTACCACCGAGTTTATAGAGTCGATGCAGGCAAGAGCCTCGGGTGAGGAGGCGGGTCAGCGGCTCTACGACTACGTTTTGGCCTATTCGGTCCGTCTGGGACTGTCGTCGGGACGGGTCTTTTCCCTGCTGTCGGGAAGCGACGGCAGCCTCATAGCCACTACGGGTGAGCTTTCGGGTGTCGCCCGTACCCCAAACGTCATCGCCGCAATAAACGGCGAGGTGGGGATGGACAGCTCCTCCTTTTCGGGATACTTCGACCTTGCCCTGCCCATCAAGGGGGAGAGCGGGGATTATATAGTCTATATCCGTGACGACCGAGAGAGCCTTGCAAGCCTCCAGTGGATGATCTTTTCGATACTTCTCCAGGCGCTTCTTTTCGGCCTTGCCATTGCGGTAGTGCTAAGTATCGTCCTTTCCAAGGCGATCTCACGCCCCCTCGAAAGGCTGACCGAGAGCGCCCAGTCGGTGGCCGCAGGTGACTTTACCGACCGTCCGCCGGTCTACTCAAACGACGAGATAGGCGTCCTTACGACCACCTTCAACTCCATGTCAAGAGCCCTTGAGGACACCATTTCGGAGGTCGAAAACGAGAAAAACAAGCTCAATACCATGTTCCAGCACATGACCGACGGTGTCGTGGCCTTCGACGGCGAGGGCAGTCTGCTTCACATAAACGGTGCGGCAGTGGGCCTTCTTGGGGTGGAGGGCGGAAGCTTTGAGGAGCTTTTCGGCGGCAACGATCCCTCCCTTGAGGAGGTGCTTACCCTTGAGTACCCCGATTTTGCCGAGCGTATGCTGGAAAAGGGTGAGCGCACCCTTCGACTGTTCTTTGCACCCTTCGGTACAGAGCACGAAAAGGGCGTTATCACCGTCATTTACGATATGACCGAGCAGCACCGTCTGGACACCTCCAGGCGTGAGTTCGTCGCCGACATATCCCACGAGCTGCGTACCCCCATGACAAACATAAAAAGCTATGCCGAGACGATCATTGCAGACGATAACATACCCATATCCATCCGCAACCGTTTCCTGCAGGTCATAATCAACGAGACCGACCGTATGTCACGCCTCGTGCGTGACCTTATGACCATCTCCAAGCTCGACTACGGGCGTATGGACTGGACCATGTCGGTATTTGACCCTGCAGTGCTGGTGCGTGATATGACCGACGCTATGAAGGCAGAGGCCTCCAGACGCTCTCACACACTCACCCTTGAGGAGGGCGGAGCCCTTCCGAGCGTACGTGGAGACCGTGACCGTATCGGTCAGGTGGTTGCAAACGTCGTCGGCAACGCCCTGAAATACACCCCCGAGGGCGGCCTTATAAAGGTACGTACCGCCCCCGAGGATGGCGGAGCGGCAATATACGTCTCCGACAACGGTATAGGCATACCCAAGGACGATATTCCCCACCTCTTTGAGAGGTTTTACCGTGTAGACAAGGCACGAAGCCGTGAAAGCGGCGGCTCGGGTCTGGGTCTTTCCATCGCAAAGGAGTTCGTCGGAAGAATGAACGGAAGCATATCCCTTGAAAGCGAGCTCGGCTCGGGTACCACCGTAAGGATATGGCTGCCTGCGGCCGACGGAGAAGAAAAGGTATGTCAAGACGTCTGCGGGAAGGGCTCAAGACCGCCCTTATAGTGATCCTTTTGCTGGGCGCGGCGGCGCAGTTCGCATTTCTGATGTACTCGGGAAGCGAGATAGACTCTCTTTCCGAGGTCTCAAAGGGACAAAGCGTCGCATCCCCCATGATCCCATACTGTGCGGCCCTGCCGTCCTCGGGAGGCTACAGCCTTTTGACACTCGAAAGGGGACTTAAGGTCTACTGCGAGGGCGCAAGAGCGCTCCTTTCGGAGCTTTTTGCCACGATGTCCGACCCCGTTGCCTGCGGAAGCGGCGATTGGGAGTCGGCCTTGGGGCTTTTTCCCGCTGTCTTTTACTACGGAGCGGATCTGCCCCTTGAGGTAATATCCGACGGCGAAGCCTCGGCGGATATCTCCTGCAGCGTGATGGCGCTGGTGCAGAACACGAGCGGAAGTGCCGTCTACTTTAAGAGCTCCGAGGGCTGTTACCGCTCGGAGACGGATATAAAAGTATCCTCCCTTTTTGAAAACGTACCGGTGCTGGGCACCCCCTGCGCCCTTGCAAGGTCGCTTACCTCGGCCTCGGCCCTTTCCCCCGAGACGGCCGTACCGGGAAACGACGGAAGCTTTGCAACGCTGAAGCTGAGCTATCCCGCCCTTCAGGACTGGGCCGGGCAGATAGTCTCTGCCTTCGGCGGCGACGGTTACAGCGTCAGCAGCTTTTTTGACGAAAACGGTCAGCGTGTCTGCATCCTCCCCGACGGTCTGATATATCTGGGTGAGGGCGGTATACGCTTCAGAGCCGAAAAAAACGGCATAGACTGCGCCGAGCTCGGTATCGAGCCGACGGGAAAGCCCCTGCTTGATGCGGCGAGAGCCGCCTCGGCGGTGGCAGCCGCCTGCATCTCCGACAGGACGGGTATGCTTGGATACATCCTCTCAGGCGTGGAGTACGAGGGCGAGAGGGTCATAGTAAATATGGATATGCTTGCCGACGGGATATATCTCATCGGTGAGGACGGCAGCCGACGGGCGGCAAGGTTTGAATTTTCCGAGGGAAGACTCCTTCTTGCCGAGTTGACGCTCGCCCACGGCCAGCTGAGTCTGTCCTCGGGCGGGGTAGTGCTTACCCCCTCCCAAAACGCCGCACTGCTTCTTTCGGGACAGGGCGGGGGACGGCTGGAGACGGTATTCGTTCCCGTTTCGGACGGATACGAGCGCAGGCTCTGCCTGCTTGAGAGGTAAGGCTATGGAATCTGCAAAGCTTAAAAACGTTGTTATACTGCTTTTGGTATGCGTAAACCTTATCCTCGGCGGCACTATATTCTATAAGGAATACCTTTCGACCTTTATCACCGATAAGGAGCTTTCAAGGGTGGAGACCTACCTTGCCTCCTGCGGCATAAGGCTCGAAAAGGGTGCTCTGGGCAGACGCAACCGCTCCCTTGAGGGACAGCTTTGGGAGCGTGACGCCGCCGCAGAGGAAAAAATAGCCGTCGCTTTACTCCAAAACGTCCAAAAAAACGTCCTTGGCGGCGGTGTAACGGTATATAACGGCGATAACGGACGGGCAGTGTTCCGCTACGGACGTGCCGCAGAGATAACCCTTGACGAGGTCCATTCCCCCGAAAGCTCGGCTCGTGCCGCCGAGCTTGCAAGGTCGATACTCAAGAGGGCGGGCATATACCTTCCGCAGGGGGAGGTGGTGCTCGGACGCAGCGGTCTTGGCACTACCGTCACCTTCGGGCATGAGAAGGAGGGCTGCGAGGTGGTCGATGCCGACGTTGCCGTCAGCTTTACAAAGGATGGCACGACCATATCGGGCTGTCTGCTCTCCTCCAAGCCGAGCGCACGTGTAAGCGCCCTGTGCCGTCCCCTTGTGTCGCTTGTTGCCGACTTTGCGGTGCTTCAGGAGCGGTACGGTCTTGGTGTAAGCGAGATAACCTGGGCAAGATACGCCTATCTTCGGACGGTGTCCGACGACGGCGGCGCACTGCTGATACCAGTCTGCGTAATAGTCACCGACGGGGGCGAGTTCGTCATAAACGCCGCCGACGGCAGTCTGATGAGGTGACAAAATTTGCACTCTCATACCTTGAAATGGCGGCTCTGCTGTATTATAATATAAGAGATACGTACAGACATCTGCGGAGGTATTCCCATGCTTGACATTTCCGCACAGGAGCGTTACCTTGAGCTCCGACGTGCGATACTTAAAAAGGAATATTCCTACCTAAATCCCCGTCAGCGTGAGGCGGTATTTGCCTCCGAGGGGCCGCTTTTGCTGCTTGCGGGCGCAGGAAGCGGTAAGACCACCGTCCTTATAAACCGCATCGCCTACACCGTCCTTTACGGACGTGCCTACGAAAGCGACGAGATCCCCTCCTTTATAGGGGATGCCGAGATAGAGGAGCTTAGCGACCATCTTTCGGGCAAGCGTGAGTGCACCCGTCTGCCCAAGCTTTTGGCGGTGGCGCCGGTCAAGCCCTGGCAGATAATCGCCATAACCTTTACAAACAAGGCCGCAGGCGAGCTCAAGGAGCGCCTTGCAAGGACCCTTGGAGAGGATGCCGCGGGAACGATATGGGCGGCGACCTTCCATTCCGCCTGCGTGCGCATACTCAGACGCCACTGCGAGCGCATCGGATATAAGCAGGGCTTTACCATCTACGATGACGACGATCAGAAGCGTGTCATCAAGGAGGTACTCAAAAAGCTCGAGCTTGACGAGAAGATGTATCCTCCACGCTCGGTGGCGGGGATAATCTCCCGCTCCAAGGACGTTTTGATGGGTCCCCAGGGCTTTACAAGGGCCCATAAGGACGATTTCCGTATGAGCAAGGTAGCCGAAGTCTACGTCGAGTACCAGCACCAGCTCAAGGAAGCAAACGCCATGGACTTTGACGACCTCATCGCAAACACCGTCAAGCTCTTTAAGGAATGCCCCGACGTGCTTGAGGAGTATCAGTCCAAGTTTTCACACGTCTTGATAGACGAGTACCAGGATACCAACCACGCCCAGTACGTCTTTGCATCCCTTCTTGCCGCCGCCCACAGAAATATCTGCGTTGTGGGTGATGACGACCAGAGCATCTACCGCTTCAGGGGTGCTACAATAGAAAACATCCTCGGCTTTGAGAGCGAATATGAGGAGGCTCGGGTCATCCGCCTTGAGCAGAACTACCGCTCCACACAGACCATCCTCGATGCGGCAAATGCCGTCATCGCAAACAACAGCGAGCGCAAGGGAAAGACACTCTGGACCGACAAGGGAGAGGGTGAGAAGATAACCGACTTTACCGCAGAGGACGAGCAGGCCGAGGGGGCATATATTGCCGACAGGATACTCAAAAACGTCCGCAAGGGCGGCAATTTCAGGGATCATACCATCCTCTACCGTATGAACGCCCAGTCAAACTTCCTCGAGACCGCCTTCCAGCGCAACGCCATACCCTACCGTATCGTCGGCGGCACACGCTTTTTCGAGCGTGCCGAGATCAAGGATATGATCGCCTACCTGCAGGTAATAGTAAACCCTGCGGACACCCTGCGCCTTACCCGTATTGCAAACGTCCCCGTCAGAGGAATAGGGCAGAAATCCCTCGCAACCGCCGCCGAGATCGCCGAGGAGTCGGGTGAGATACTCCTCTCGGTGATGAAAAACGCCTCCTCCCACCCCGAAATAGGGCGTACTGCGGCGAGCATGGAACGCTTTGCGGCGATGATGGAGTCCCTTTCGGAGGACGCCCGTACCCTTCCGCCCGACGAGCTCTACGAGGAGGTCATGCAACGCACGGGCTACTACGACTCCCTCTATTTCAAGCCAAGCGACGAAAACCGTGCCCGCCTTGAAAACATAACCGAGCTTAAATCCAACATAATCGACTATATGAAGCGTGCCGACGAGCCCACCCTTACGGGCTTTTTGGAGGAGGTAGCCCTCTATACCGACATCGACCGCTACGACGCCGGTGCAGACGCCGTCACGATGATGACCGTCCACTCCTCAAAGGGTCTCGAATTCCCCCACGTCTTTATCGTGGGCATGGAGGAGGGGATATTCCCGTCCTCCCGCAGCATGGAGACCCTTGCCGACACCGAGGAGGAGCGCAGGCTTGCCTACGTTGCCATAACCAGAGCACGTGAGAGCCTCTGTCTGACACACGCCCGTCGCAGGATGATATTCGGTCAGACCTCCTGCAATCCGCTCTCCCGCTTCGTCGAGGAGATACCCTCCGAGCTTACCGAGAAGGTCGGCTCTCTGCGGGACCACGGCGGCATCAAGACCGACGGTATCCCGGGCGGTGCGGTCACACGGGGATACTCCCGTCCCGAGCGCACACCCCAGCCTACCAAAAAGGCGGTCTCGGCCGCATCGTCCTCTGCCACCTCCTCTATCGGATACAAGCCCCTTGAGCGGCTTCCCAAGTACGAGCCGGGCATGAAGGTCAGCCACACGGTATTCGGAGAGGGAATGCTCATCTCCTGCAGAGAGATAGCAAACGATGTCCTTCTCGAGGTCGCATTCGACAGTCACGGTACCAAGCGTCTGTTGGCACGCAGTGTCCAGCAGTACCTTAAAATAGTATAAAAAGAGTACAAAACAGGAGGAAAAAGCAATGTCCAAGGAAAAACGTCAGGCCCGCAAGGATGCGCGTATGCAGCGCAAGATCGAAAGACAGATCGAAAAGGACAACAACAGCAAGCTCGGATTCCTCAGGGAATTCAAGACCTTCATCACCCGCGGCAACGTCATCGACATGGCAGTCGGTGTTGTTATCGGCGGTGCGTTTACCAAGATAGTCAACTCCGTGGTAAACGACATCATCTCTCCCTGCATCTCGATGGTCACCGGTAAGGTAAGCCTTATCGACCGTGTCGTCACCCTCGTACCTGCAGTCGTCGACGCCGAGGGCGTCGTCACCAAGGCCGCCGTCGCCATCCGCTACGGCCAGCTCTTCCAGTACATAATCGACTTCCTGCTGACCGCCTTCTGCATCTTCCTGGTCATGCGCATCATCATCGGCGCAAGAAAGAAGCAGGACGATTTCAAGGCCGCCGTCGAAGCCGAAAAGGCCGCCATTGCCGCCAGGAACGCACCTCCCGCACCTCCCGCAGCTCCTCCCGAGCCCTCCGACGAGGTAAAGCTCCTTACCGAGATCTCCGAAAAGCTCGGCAAGCTCTGCGAGGACAAGGAGTCCAAGTAGTAACCCCTTCGACTGCAAGGGACGGTTTTTTCACCCCCTGCGGTGCATAATAATAAAAAACACAAGGAGAAAGAAACATGGCACAGAGAATCGTTCTTAACACCATTTCCTACCACGGCGCAGGCGCCATCAACGAGATCCTTCCCGAGCTGTTGGGCCGCGGCTACAAAAAGGCCTTCGTCTGCTCCGACCCCGACCTTATCCGCTTCGGCGTCACCAAGAAGGTCACCGACCTTCTCGACGGAAAGTTCGACTATGAGGTCTACTCCGAAATAAAGCCCAACCCCACCATCGAAAACGTCAAGACCGGCGTTGAGGCCTTCAAAAACAGCGGTGCAGACTGCATCGTAGCCATCGGCGGCGGCTCCTCCATCGACACCGCCAAGGCCATCGGCATCATCATCAACAACCCCGAGTTTGCCGACGTCAGAAGCCTTGAAGGCGTTGCCCCCACCAAGAACCACGCCGTCTTCACCATCGCCGTACCCACCACCGCCGGCACTGCCGCCGAGGTCACCATCAACTACGTCATCACCGACGTCGAAAAGAAGCGCAAGTTCGTCTGCGTCGACACCAACGACATCCCCGAGATCGCCGTTATCGACCCCGACATGATGGCCACCATGCCCAAGGGCCTCACCGCCGCCACCGGTATGGACGCTCTGACCCACGCCATCGAGGGCTACATCACCAAGGGTGCTTGGGAAATGACCGATATGTTCCACCTCGAGTCCATCCGCCTCATCGCCAAGAACCTCCGTGCCTCTGTCGCGGGTGAGAAGGAAGGCCGTGAGGGCATGGCCCTTGCACAGTACGTCGCAGGCCAGGGCTTCTCCAACGTCGGCCTGGGCATCGTCCACAGCATGGCCCACGGTCTGGGCGCACTCTACGACACCCCCCACGGTGTTGCCAACGCCATCATCCTCCCCACCGTCATGGAGTACAACGCTCCCTGCACCGGTGAGAAGTACCGTGAGATCGCCCGTGCAATGGGCGTCGAGGGCGTAGACAGCATGTCCGTCGAGGAATACCGTGCCGCCGCAGTAGCCGCCGTCAAGCAGCTCAACGCCGACGTCGGCATCCCCGCCGACCTCAAGGCCATCGTCAAGGCCGAGGACGTTCAGGTCCTCTCCGAGAGCGCCTATGCCGACGCCTGCCGTCCCGGTAACCCCCGTGACACCAGCGTTGAGGAGATCGCCGAGCTCTACAAGAGCCTGCTGTAAGCTCAAAGCAACTGTATAATATCCCTAAATAAGGGTAAAATAACCTCAAATCCAACGATTTGAGGTTATTTTTTATGCGTGCGAAGTTTACAGCCTTTTTTCTGCTGGTAATCTTTTTGTTCTCACTTTGTCCCATCGCCTCCGATGCCGCACTCAGGGAGGGCGATAGGGGTGAGAGCGTGCGAAAGGTACAGCAAAAGCTTAGCTCCTGGGGCTACCTCTCGGGCGGTGTCGACGGTATATTCGGGCCAAAGACCACCTCGGCGGTAAAGTATTTCCAGAGGAAAAACGGCCTTGCCGTCGACGGCATCGTCGGAAGCAAGACCCTTGCCGCCCTCGGTCTTTCAAGCCTTGATAAGCCCTCCTCCTCAAGCTCCTCCTCCTATTCCCAAAACATCGAGCTGCTTGCAAGAATGATCGCCGCCGAGGGCAGGGGAGAGCCCTATACCGGGCAGGTCGCCATCGGTGCGGTCATAATGAACCGCATCAAGCACCCATCCTTCCCGAACACCCTCTCGGGGGTGCTCTACCAAAGGGGGGCATTTTCGGCCATCGACGACGGACAGTTCTATTCCACACCCATCCCCGACTCCTGCCGCCGTGCGGCAATAGAGGCCTATAACGGCTCCGACCCCACAGGCGGCTGTATCTACTACTATAACCCCGCCAAGACGACCAACGCCTATATGCTCTCAAAGCCGATATACCTTCGCATCGGCAACCACGTATTTTGCAGATAAAATAGGGTCTCCGCAAAAAAAAAGTTGACAAGCTCACGGCAATATGGTAGACTAAAGTTGTGAAAACTACCATATCGGCCAACGGCCGACAGACGAAAGGAGACTGCAACGTGATTATCGGAAGAAAACGGCGCTTTGTGACACTCTTTATCCCTCTTATCCTGCTTCTGACCTTATTTGTCGGTTGTGCAAGCCGACAAAAGATCCCCGACCAAACCACTGCGACGTCTCCCTCGGAGACGACCGCAGTCGCAACGACCGCTGCGACCACCGCCGCAGATACTACGGCACAGACGACGGAAAAGCTCTTTTATTGGGATTATATCGAGGTCTGCGAGGCTAAATGGGCTCAATACGTCTCGGAAACCGTATTTGATCAAGGTCAGGTAGATACGTCCCAAGAGGTAGTTGAGATATTCAAGAGCTATCTTGATCTGTTTGTTGAGGTCCAAAAGGATATTACCTCCTACGAGCGGGAGTACTTTTTCAGCGATTACAGGATACTTGGTCAGAGTCAGCCGAGATACGCCGAGGATAACGGGAAAAAGACCCTGACCGTCGGCATACTCTACCGCCGACTTCCCAACGTACCGTCGACAGAGGTGCTTTATAAGCACTTCGGCCAGCCGATAGACGATATCTACGGCTGTATAACCGAGGGCGAGCTTGCAGGGTGGGACGTCTGCGTCTCCGAAATAAGGCTTGTCCAAGGCTCTGACGGGGGCTGGAGGGTGGACGGTATGAGACCTGTCAGAACCGCCGAGGGTGTAGCCGACTACGAGCTTGGCGGCGACCTCGCCTGTGACTACGTCCTTATCGGAAGCAGGGACAGCAACACCTACGTCCTCAGCCTTAACAAGGGGCACTACGTCAGAGCCGAGCTGAAAAAGGACCTTGAGGAGCTGTATGGACGGAAATTCTCTGCCGAGGAGATAGACACCCGTGAAGAGATAGTGGCGGTATATGAGGAATATCTCGGGATATTTATGAAGGCGGGTCGGTCGGACTGGCAGAGCGCAAAGGAATACTACGGCTTTGAGGAATACGTCATATTCGGAATGAGCGACATTTCGTACAGCCAAGAAAACATGGAAAACCTCGTCGAGCTTGAGCTCGTCTACCGCAGAAAGCCCTATCTCCCGCCGGCAGAGGCGATGGAGCATCTGGGCTCGCCCTTCCTCGATCTGTACGGATACGTCACCGAGGGAGAGCTGAAGGATTGGTATATCTGCCGTACGGTGGTGACCTTCGTTCAAAACGGTGACGGAAGCTACAGCTTCCGCTCTGCGGGAGGACATCCGGGAGCTACGGACTACGATCTTACCGACGATATCGGTGCTTACTGCTATCTCTACGGTGAAGTAGATCGGGCTACGGGGGAGCTCATCCTTCCTCCAAGCAAGTAAAAAAAGCCCTCGAAACTCTCGTTTCGAGGGCTTTTTAATATGTGCTTTAGGCCTTAAGCGGTCTGCTTTTCTTCCTTTTTCCTGCCGAAAACGCAGGCAAGGACGATGTGGGCGACGATGGCGACGGCACCGATGATAAGGGCGATGAGGCCGGAGGTGCGAAGGGCGTCGATAACGGCGGTAAAGAGGGACTCAACGATGTGTCTGACCGACTCCTCCGAGGATATGTCGGCAACGACCCGGTCAAGGAGATTGCCTGCGACCATAGATACCCCAAATACGAGGCCGCCTGCAAGGAGGGTGGGGATGCCGCAGGGGGCAAGCCAACGGAAGAAGCTGAGCTTGCACAGTGCGATAAGTAGGCATATCACCGCAACGGCGATAAGGAGTATGAGGGTAAGCTCGGAGGATACTATCTTTCTGATGACCGAGAGGGCGTTTGTAAAGCCGGAAAGGTCGTCACCCGACTCTCCGGGGACGGAGGAGACCTCGGAGGAGACAAGCTCGTCGACCTTGGGCAGCAGCTCTACGGCCTCGTCAACGGCGGCGGAGTACTCCTGCTTTATGGATTCGACGTCCTCGGTAGATATTTCAACCTCGTTTGACTGGGCGTACTGGTCGATGGCCTCGTAGAAGATGCCGTCGAGCTTTTCACGGTCGAGCTCAAACTCACCCTCGCCCTGAAGCAGATGGTCAAGGTAGTCGGCGGCGAAGCTGCCAACGACCTCGGTAACGGCGTCGTTGAGCTCTTCGCTTTCGGCGATGTCACGGTATTCCTCGGGAAGGCTGTCCTGGATGACCGTCAGGTCGGGGACGAGCTTCTCGGCGCTGACCTCGGCAAGCATGGAGGTGATCTTCTCGGGCTTTACCGAATTGAACAGCGAGCTCTGGATGATGGTGACAAGGACGGCCGCAAAGAGGGCTATCGACAGGAAAAATGCGATGATAGACAGAAATACGCGTAAGACTTTCATATATATTGCTCCTCTCGGATAATGATTGCGGAATAATGGGGGTGTGTGGCTCATAGTTATAGGGCGAGGGGTGATAACGTGAAGGGACTGCCCGAGGAACGCTCGGTACTGCTTGCGCAGTATATCATAGAACACGGTGCGACCGTTCGAGCCGCCGCCGTGCATTTCGGTATATCAAAATCCACCGTACATAAGGACGTGACCTGCCGTCTGCCGTCGCTCAATCCCGCCCTTGCCGTTCAGACCCAGGCGGTGCTTGAGAAGAACAAGGCCGAGCGGCATATAAGAGGCGGGCTTGCCACACGTGAAAAGTATGCCTGCATGAGCGCCCTGAAGGTCGCTCCTCACTGCGAGACGGAGTCGACCTTGGAGACAAACTGAGCGCTTCTCTCCGTCCAGACCCCATCCGAGCGGTCGGGGTCGGAGGGGACTATGCCAAGCTCGGGGAGCTTTTGGGCAAGAAATGCCGAAAACTTCTCCGCACCGAAGCAGTTAAAGTGCAACGAGTCGAAAAAGTCACGGGAAAGGTCGAGCCCGAGGGAGTCAAAATCGTCGTTGAAGTTGATAAACTCCGCATCGGCACGAAGCCTTGACATAAGGGTCTCGGAATAGCGGTAGGCGCTGGGGGAGATAAAGCAGTAAAGTGCGACCTCCTCCTGCCTGCAGAAGTCCTCGATCTTACGCAGATACTCCAGCGCAACGGCATAGTTCTTCTCGACCAGGGGTGTCGGACGGGTACGGATCTCGGTAACGTCGGAGGCGGCCTTGCTTAAGAAGGTGTAGCCTGCCTGGTGAACGTCGGGGCGGAAGGCAAAGCGGAGATCGTCTGCGGTGAGGTTTGGCAGACGGTAGTGCTGCTTGATGATGGTAAGCAGGGAGGGCGGACATGCCGCAAGGAATACCCTGCGTGCGGGGGAGGCCGCCTCAAGGGCCGCCTTGGTGCGCTCAAGCGACCAGGGCATATAGCCGATGTTTGCCTCCTCGTAGTTTGTATATCGGTCAAAGAACATTCCCGAAAGCTCAAGGAATACCGCCTGGGGCTTTTGTGTTTTGAGCGCCTGACGGATATAGTAGTAGCTCATTGGCAGGGTCTGCTCGCCGCCGCCCACGACGTAGGAGGTGATGCCGCTTTGACGCCATATCGCCGAGGGGACGACGTCGCAGTAGACCATACTGCTTCCGAAGAAGAGAACGTCAATAGAATTTTTATCCTCTGCCAGGAAGCTTGACCAGTCGGTGCCGTAGTCGGCGTTTTTGGGACGGATGACCGCCGCCGAGACACGTATAAAGCCGATGACCGCCGCCGCAAAGAGGACGAAGGCGACTATTTCGGTGATGACCTTTCTTTTTACACTCATACCCGCGTCCTCCTAAAAGTTAAAGTAGAGAAAGACCTGCGAGGTAAAGCCTGCACCGTAGGCACCAAGCAGAAGGGTCGAGCAAAGCAGGAAAAACCACACTCCGTAGCGGATAAATACCCTCCGCCCGATGGCGGCCTCAAGACCGTAGGAGTGGAAGCCGACGTCTGCGGCGGTAAGTATCATCGTGGAGAGGGCAAAGAGGACAAGGTCAAACCGTCCTATACCGAGTGCCGCAGGAGAGAAGCTCATGTTAAGGGGGAAGGAGGCCATCTGCTTGAGGATGTAAAGGCTGTCATACAGGCTCTCGGCACGGAAGAATACCCAAGCCACGGTAACGAGAACAAAGGTAAGAGCTATACCGAGAAGCCGGGAGATCGGGCTCTTTTTTTCTTTTTTGCCCGGCAGAACGACGAGGTAAAGTCCGTTTAAAAGCCCCCAGATAAGGTAGGTAAGGGAGGAACCGTGCCAAAGTCCGCTCACGGCAAATACCGCAAGGGTGTTTGCACGGGTACGCCATTTCCCCTTTCGGCTGCCGCCGAGGGGGAAGTAGAGGTAGTCACGAAACCAGCTTGTAAGGGAGATGTGCCATCTGCGCCAGAAATCCCGCACGGAGGAGGCAAGATAGGGCGCATCGAAGTTTAGTGCAAGGTCTATACCGAAAAGCTTTGCACTGCCACGGGCAATGTCGGTATAGGCGGAGAAATCGCAGTAGATCTGTATTGCAAAGAGCACCGTGGCAAAGCCGATCTCAACGGGTGCAAACTTGGTCGGAGCGGAGTATACCGTTGCGACGACGGCGGCCATCCTGTCGGCAATGACGAGCTTTTTGAAAAAGCCCCAGAGTATGGGGGTGATGCCGTCACGGATATGTGTAAAGGAGAAGGGAGCGGGGTTTTTGTACTGGGGAAGAAGAGCCCTGCTTCTGCCGATGGGACCCGAGCCCAGCTGTGGGAAGAAGGCCACAAAAAGGGCGTAGCGGAGGATGTTTTTCTCGGGAGCGTCCCCTCTGTAAACGTCTATGACGTAGCCGAGAGCCTGGAAGGAGTAAAACGACAGCCCCACGGGAAGTGCGATGCCGCCGATGCCGGGGATAAGCCCCGCATACTTGAAAAACAGAAGCGGAAGGAGACTTCCGAGTGCCGCTATGACGACAAAAAGCTTTTTTCTTGCCTCAAAGCGCTCTATTGCCAGGGCGCAAAGGTAACTCAAAAGGGTGACAAACGAAAGCAGTGCCAGATATTTTATTCCAAAGCAGCCGTAGAAAAACAGGCTCATCGCCAAAAGCAGAGCCGTGCGGAGCTTTTTTGGGCAGAGGCGGTATATAAATACCGCCAAGGGCAGAAACAGAATGTATTTAAGGGAGATAAAATTCATGCCCCGACCTCACTTTCCCAACGTTAAATCAAGCGTACCGTTAGATTATATCACACAGCGGCGAAAAAATAAAGCCCGAAGGTTGACAATGTATTAAAAAAAGGTTATAATAACTAATGATATCAAAACGCAGAGAAGGGGACAGGGATCGCCTTTCGCATTTCCGGGCAAAGAGAGCCGTCGGTCGGTGTAAGACGGAGTCGGAGCGGGCAGGTCTATCACCCCGGAGCGGGTCGGCGAGCGTCCGAGGGGACGGGTAGCAGGACACGGCGAGTCCGCCGTTATCGGACGGGCCGATGACAGTCGGTGCGAAATGCGGTGGTTCCGCGGAGTTTTCTCCGTTTTCCGGATTTCCGGAAGACGGATTTTTGTTTTTGGAGGAGTTTGAGATGCTTTACAACAAGGTACCCGGCGACCTTAAGTTCGTCGAAAGAGAGAGAAAGACAAGTCAGTTCTGGAAGGACAACGAGGTCTTCGAAAAGAGTATGAAAAACCGTGAGGGTGGGGAGAACTTCACCTTCTTTGACGGTCCTCCCACCGCCAACGGCCGTCCCCACATCGGACACATACTCACCCGTGTCATAAAGGACATCATCCCCAGATATAAGACCATGAAGGGCTGTCACGTCCTGCGCAAGGCGGGCTGGGACACCCACGGTCTGCCCGTCGAGCTTGAGGTCGAGAAGCTTTTGAAGCTTGACGGCAAGCAGGACGTTGAGCGCTACGGCATCGTACCCTTCAACGAGCAGTGCAAAAAGAGCGTCTGGAAGTACACCGGCCAGTGGCGTGAGATGAGCGACAAGGTCGGCTATTGGTGCGACATGGACGATCCCTATGTAACCTATGACAACAAGTACATCGAGTCGGAGTGGTGGGCGCTCAAGACCATCGCCGACAAGGGTCTGCTTTACAAGGGCCACAAGATCGTCCCCTACTGCCCCCGCTGCGGGACCAGCCTTTCAAGCCACGAGGTCGCCCAGGGCTATAAGGACGTCAAGGAGACCTCTGTATTTGTAAAGTTCCGCCTCAAGGGTGAGACCGACCGCTTCTTTATGGCGTGGACCACCACCCCCTGGACCCTTCCCTCCAACGTAGCCCTTGCGGTCAACCCCGACGAGGACTATATCGAGGCCAAGGTAGGCTCGGAAAGCTACATCCTCGCCTCGGCTCTTGCTGCTTCGGTGCTGGGAGAGGAATACGAGGTCCTCTCCACCGTCAAGGGCAGCGAGCTGCTTGGCATGGAGTACGAGCCGCTGTTTGACTTCGCATCCCCCGACAAAAAGGCCTGGTACGTCGTTTCGGGCGACTTCGTTACCCTTACCGACGGCGCAGGTATCGTTCACATAGCCCCCGCCTTCGGCGAGGACGACGCAAGGGTCGGCAGAGAAAACGACCTCCCCTTCGTTCAGCTCGTCGACGCCAGAGGCCGCTTCCCCGAGAGCGTCAAGCCCTGGGCAGGTATGTTCTGCAAGGACGCCGATAAGGACATCATCCGCACCCTCAAGGAAAGAGGACTGGTCTGGAAGACCCTCGAATACGAGCACTCCTATCCCTTCTGCTGGCGCTGTGACACACCCCTGCTTTACTACGCCCTTGACACCTGGTTTATCAGAATGACCGCCGTCAGGGATAAGCTTCTTGCAAACAACGATTCCATCAACTGGATGCCCGACAATATCCGTGAGGGACGTATGGGCAACTTCCTTGCAAACGTCGTCGACTGGGGTCTTTCCCGCTCGAGATACTGGGGTACACCCCTTCCCGTATGGGAATGCTCCTGCGGACATTTCCACGTCATCGGCAGCATAGAGGAGCTCAAGAAGCTTGGTAAGGACGTTCCCGACGATATCGAGCTCCACAAGCCCTACGTCGACGAGATCACCATCACCTGCGACAGATGCGGCGGCGAGATGCACCGTGTGCCCGACGTTATCGACTGCTGGTTTGACAGCGGCTCGATGCCCTTTGCCCAGTGGCACTACCCCTTTGAAAACAAGGAGCTCTTCGATCAGAACTTCCCCGCCGACTTCATAAGCGAGGCCATCGACCAGACAAGAGGCTGGTTCTACACCCTTCTTGCCATATCCACCCTTCTGTTTGACCGTGCCCCCTTCAAAAACTGCATAGTGCTGGGCCACGTCAACGACAAGGACGGTATCAAGATGTCCAAGCACAAGGGCAACGTCGTCGATCCCGACAGCGTCCTTGACAAGCAGGGCGCCGACGCCGTAAGATGGTACTTCTACTCCGGAAGCGCACCCTGGCTTCCCAGCCGCTTCTACGAGGATGCCGTCAGCGAGAGCCAGAGAAAGTTTATGGGTACTCTTTGGAATACCTATTCCTTCTACGTCCTCTACGCCAATATAGACTCCTTCGACCCCTCCAAGCACGCCCTTGACTATGAAAACCTCCCCGTTATGGACAGGTGGCTGCTTTCAAGGCTCAACACCCTCGTTGCAACCGTCGACGACAACCTTGAAAACTACCGCATAACCGAGTCGGCAAGAGCCATCTCCGACTTTACCGACGAGCTTTCCAACTGGTACGTCCGCCGCGGCAGAGAGAGATACTGGGGCACCGAGCTTACCAAGGACAAGGTCGACGCCTACATGACCCTCTATACCGCCCTTGTCACCCTTTCCAAGGTCATCGCCCCCTTCGTACCCTTCCTCGCCGAGGAGATCTACCAGAACCTCGTCCGCAATATCTACCCCGACGCTCCCGTCAGCGTCCACCTCTGCGACTTCCCCGTCAGCGACGGCTCTATGATAGACGCCGAGCTCGAAAGGAACATGGATACCGTCCTTGCCGCCGTTTCGCTGGGACGTACCTGCCGCAACACCGCCAACATCAAGAACCGTCAGCCCCTTCCCGAGATATACATCTGCTCGGGCGAGAAGAAGGACCTCCCCAAGGAGTTCTTGGAGCTTGTCGAGGACGAGCTCAACGTCAAGAGGGTCGGCTTTACCGACAATCCCGAGCAGTTTGTCAGCTACCGCTTCAAGCCCCAGCTTCGTACCTGCGGCAAGAAGTTCGGCAAGCTCGTCCCCAAGATCGGCGCGACCCTGTCGGAGATCGACGGCCGTGCCGCAATGGCCGAGCTCAACGCCACGGGCAAGCTTACCCTTGACATCGAGGGCCAAGCCGTTGAGATGGAAAAGGACGATCTGCTCATCGAGACCGCCAAGGCCGAGGGATACGTCGCCCAGAGCGAGGGAGATATGACCGTAGTGCTCGACACCAACCTTACCCCCGAGCTTATCGAGGAGGGCTACGTCAGAGAGCTGGTCAACAAGCTCCAGACCATGCGTAAGGAGGCCGGCTTTGAGGTCATGGACCGCATAACCGTCGGCTACGTCGCCGCCGAGACCGTTTCCGGCGTGCTTGAGCGCAACGCTGCGGAGATATCCTCCGACGTCCTTGCCGACAGCATCACCTGCGGAGACAACGGCGGATACGCCAAGGAGTGGAACATCAACGGCGAGAACGCCACCCTTTACGTCAAAAGGATATAACCTTGTTCGGAGAGGACTCTTTTTCGGGGAGTCCTCTCCCTTTTTTTAACGGGAGGAAATGACCGTGATAACGAAAAAAACGATCAAAATACTGCTTCTTTCCTTGCTTGTCACACTCACGCTTGCCGCCTGCGGAAGGGGCAATACCGACCTGCCGCCCGAGGACGGGACGACCTCGGGCAGTCTGTCAACGTCGGAATCTACGACCGCCGCAACGACCCAGACGCCAAAGACCGTTTACAGTGTAGCTCCCAATATAGCCTGGGCAAGGGCGACAAGAGAAAGGCCGGGAAACCCCGTTACCGTGGGTGACAGTGTAAATGCGTTTGCCTTTCCTGCCATAGACATAAGCGGGATGGATTACCTTGAGTTTGACATCTATCTTCCTTCGACCGCAAAGCTATCGAATATAACAAAGAGCACCCAGCTTGAAATAACATCTTCGGGGGTATCGGATATGAACGAAGTTGCCTGGGGCAGTGAGATCTTGGAGGGACAGAGCCTTGTCGACGGCTGGAACCACATAAAGTTAGCCCTGCCGGAGATGGAGGGTGTTGATAAGACGGCGGTCAACTACATCCGTTGGTATTGGACCGAGTCGGGGTCCAGGATAAGGAATTGCTACGTTGCAAACCTCCGCTTTACCACAGAGGGCAGTGTCGAGCCGGAGAATATAGGCCTGCCCGTGGCTTCGGGCTTTTTGGTCGATACCGTATACCCGACGGCCGATACCGTCGTTGCGGCGGTGGATATAACAAAAGAGCCGTATAACGCCGACAACACCGGAAAGACCGACGTGACCGATATTATCAACAAAGCCCTTCTTGACGTCAGAAATATGGGCGGCGGTACGGTCTGGATGCCCGTGGGCAGTTATCTCGTCAGCGACACGGTGACCATACCCACATACTGTACCCTCAGAGGCGACTGGCAGGACCCCGACCTCGGGCAGGAGTACGGCACGGTGATCCTCGCTCGGCAGCCGCAGGGCCTTGCGGCCGACCAAGCCCTCTTTCTCATCGGCGGCTCGGCGGGAGTCAACGGTCTTACGGTCTACTATCCCGACCAGAGCCTTGATAACGTCAGGGAATACCCCTTTACCTTCTATACCAACGGTGTCCACACCTCCTATATGCTCTCTTCGGTGACCAACTGCACCGTCATCAACGGCTATCGGGGGCTTGGCGCCTGCGTGACCGATGACAGCGTCCATGAGATGTTCTCGGTCGACAACGTCAAGGGCACCTTCCTCTCGGTCGGCGCCGAGATGTACAACCAGGCCGACGTCGGCACATGGAAGGCTCTCACCGTCAGCCCGAAATACTGGATGGAGAGCACCCTCGGCAGCCCCGTTGACGGCGATGCGCTGAGGGCGTATACCAAGGCAAACACCATAGGTCTTATCCTTGGCGACCTTGAGTGGACGGAGTTTGCAGAGCTCAAGGTAGAGGACTGTAAATACGGAATAAACATCGTAAAGGGCAAGCGTATCGAGTTTGCGGGCTCATTCTACGGCGCAGAGGTCAAAAACTGCGATATCGCCCTAAAGGTAGACCACCTTGACGATCGCTGGGGTCTGACGGTGGTAAACAGCAGACTTGAGGGAAGCCTTTACAGCATCGAAAACAATTCCATGGGTATGGTCAAGACGTTGAACGCCGACCTCGTCGGCCCCGTCGGCGGAAGCGGTAAGACCGAGAACGACTATTCCGACTATGCCCGCAGCGTCAGCATCGACTTCTCCGAGCCGATCGGAAGGCCAAACGCCGAGCTCTACCTATACAGCGGCTACGCAAACGGCACCCGTGACCTCTCTGCCGAGATACAGGCCCTGCTTGACGAGGCGGGAAGGACGGGCGGAGTAGTCTATCTCCCAAGCGGAGTATACCTGCTTGAAGCCCCCATCACCGTCCCCGCAGGGGTCGAGCTTCGCGGCTCGGCGGGCTCACCCACACGTGACGTTATGGCCGAGCTTGGCGGTACGGTCCTGCTTTCCCGCTACGGTACGGGGAAGGGATTCGGTCCCGACGATACCGCCCTTATAACCCTCGGACAGGATTCGGGCATCAGGGGAATACGCATAGTTTTCGGAGACAACGGACCGATCATGTTCAGCGAAAACGGTCAGACCAACGATTCCGTCTACGCCGTGCGTGGCAGGGGAAGCGGCGTATATGTCGTCAACTGCTCCATCATCGCCTCGGCCTACGGTGTTGACTTTACAGACTGTGACGGACACTATATAAAAAAGCTTCTTACCTGCTGTTACTATAACGCCATGACCCTCGGCGGTGACGGCGGCAGGGTGGAGGGCTGTCTGCAAAACGGCACGGTGCTTACCCGTATGAGCGCCGATATGAGGTCATATTGCGGGAACATGATAGACGAGAGCGAGATATTCCTCATGTTCAACGAGATACTCAGACCGTCCTGCAGGTATATCGTTATAAAGGAAGGCCGTGGACAGCTGGTCTTTAACACCTTTGCCTACGGTGTTTGCGACCTCATCACCAACGACGGCGGCGAGGGAGTAAGGATAGTAAGCGTCGGCTCGGATAATATAGGCGGCACCCAGACCGTCCAGATAAAGGGCGATATGACGGTGCTCGGGGCGCTTCGCTATAACGGTCTGTCCTACCGAAACGAATCGGGCACCCTTCGCCTCTACGCCCGCCTTACCATAAACGATAAAAGCGAACAGACCGTCGAGGAAATTTCCCGTTGACAAATAAATGTTGCTGTGATATACTGAAACCGCACAAAAAAAGAGGGCCCGCGAAGTCGGGTCCTCTGACTTTATAAGGTGAAAATAATGGCAAAAAAACAGTTTAAGACCGAGTCCAAGCGTATGCTTGATATGATGATAAACTCGGTATATACCAACCGAGAGATATTTCTGCGTGAGCTTATCTCAAACGCCTCCGACGCCATAGACAAGCTTGCCTACCTCTCCCTTACCGACCCGTCGGTGGGCCTTTCGAGAGAGGATTTTAAGATAACTCTCACCGTCGACAAGGCCGCCCGCACCCTCACGGTGTCGGATAACGGCATAGGAATGACCGCCGAGGAGCTTGAAAATAACCTCGGTGTCATCGCCCGCAGCGGCTCGCTCGAATTCAAAAAGGAGCACGCCGAGGAGCTCAAGGAGGATACCGTCGGCATAATCGGCCAGTTCGGTGTCGGCTTCTATTCGGCCTTTATGGTCGCCTCCAAGGTGCAGGTGCTCTCCAAAAAGTACGGCGAGGAGGGCGCAAGCCTTTGGGAATCCTCCGGCGGCGACGGCTACACCGTAAAGCCCGCCTCGAAGGACAGCGTCGGTACCGACGTAGTGCTCTATATCCGTGAGGACGTCGAGGACGAGAGCTACGGAATGTTCCTTGAGAGCTACGAGCTCAGACGGATAGTAAAGAAGTACTCCGACTATATCAGATACCCCATCCTCACCGATGTGGAGAGGACCAGAAGGGTAGAGGGCTCGGACAGTGAAAAGCCCGAGTTTGAGAAGTATACCGAAACCGAGACCTTAAACTCCATGATACCCCTTTGGAGACGGAATAAGTCGGAGGTCACCGACGAGGAGATAAACGAGTTTTACAGGGATAACTACTACGATGCAGAGCCGCCGCTGAAGGTAATACGCATCGACGCCGAGGGACTTGTCTCCTTCAAGGCAATGCTCTTTATCCCCGCATCCCTTCCCCACGGCTACTATACCAAGGACTTTGAAAAGGGTCTGCAGCTCTATTCGGGCGGCGTTATGATAATCGACCGCTGCGCCGAGCTTCTGCCCGAGCACTTCCGCTTTGTCAAGGGCGTAGTGGAGTCGGACGATCTGTCGCTGAACATCTCAAGAGAGCTCTTACAGCAGGACAAGCAGCTCCGTGTCATCGCCCAGAACATCGAAAAGCGGATAAAGCGTGAGCTTAAGAAGATGCTCGATGAGGAAAAGGAGACCTACGAGAGGTTCTTTAAGCTCTTTGGCATACAGCTCAAGTACGGTCTTGTGTCCGACTTCGGCATCCACAAGGAGACGCTTTCCGACCTGCTTATCTACCACACCTCCCGCGGCGGTGAGCAGGTGACCCTTGAAAAATACGTCGAGACCATGCCCGCCGAGCAGAAGTACATCTACTACGCCTGCGGCGAGAGCCTTGAAAAGGTAGAAAGCCTGCCCCAGACCGAAAAGCTCAGACAAAAGGGCTTTGATATAGTCTATATGACCGACGAGATAGACGAATTTGCCGTCGAAATGCTCGGCAGCGTTGGGGACAAGAGCTTCAAAAACGTCAGCCGTGACGATCTGGAGCTTGAGAGCGAGGACGAGCGTGAGCAGACCAAGCAGTCCAACGAGCTCAACCGTGAGCTTCTCGACTTCATAAAGGAGACCCTCGGGGTCTCTGCGGTGAGAATGTCCTCAAGGCTTGTCACACACCCCGTCTGTCTTACCAGTGACGGTCAGATAACCCTCGAGATGGAAAAATACTTCGCCGCAATGCCGGGTGAAAACCATCCCAAGGCCGAAAGAGTGCTTGAGCTAAACGGCGACCACCGAGTATTCGGCCTTATCAAGGATGCCGTCCTCTCGGATATGGAGCTGGCAGCGAAATACGCCCGCCTGCTCTACGGCCAGGCCCTGCTGATAGCAGGCTTCCCACTTGATGACCCTGCAGGCTACTGTGAGCTTGTATGTGATCTGTTATAAAAGGAGATGTAAAAAATGTCTGAAAAGAAGCTTCATATGCTTTCCTACGAGCACGGCGGATACGTGCTTTGGTGGAGTGAGGTGGAAAAGCAGCTGACCCTCAAGCTCGGCTGGCTTGACAAGTACCCCAAGTTCAAGTTCGGTCTTGACTACGAGGCTTTTACCTTTGACGAGTGCGACCGCATTGCCCCGCACATCAATAAGATAATTGCTGAGACGTTGGAGAAATATCCCGACCGCTTTGCTCTGGGCTCCACCACCTACGGTCAGCCTCTGTCGCTGTATATTTCCGAGGAGTCCAACGCCCGTCAGCTCATCTACGCCGTCAGGACCAACCTCTCCCACTTCGGCACCACCCCCAAGGTCTACGCCATTTCGGAGTTTGCCCTCCACAATCAGATACCTCAGCTTGCCAAGCAGGTCGGCTATGAGGCCGGTATACTCCGCTCCCACGTCATGGGCTTCGGTTATCCCCGTACCTTTGATTCGGCCTGGGGCAACTGGATAGGTAAGGACGGCACCGCCCTTCCCTCCCTGCCGACCTATCCCGATGAGGGCGAAGGTTACAGCAACTGCACCGTCGACAACTGGATACTTACCCGTTGGCCCGACCATGCCGACGGCATCGGACCGGAGGACTTTGAAAAGAAGTATGCCAAGTACGAGCCTCTTATTGCCTCCCGCTACGACGATCTCTGCAACGGCAGAGAGGAGCTTACCGCCCTTGTAGAAAAGACCGACAGATACGACTTCATCCTCCTTGAGGATATCCCCAAGATCTGCGGCGAGGCTAAGGACGAGCTTCGTACCACCGATAACGACTTCCACGGACGTATGCCCTGGGGCTACTGCGGCAACGAGATATTCAACGACTGCCGTGCCACCGAGACCCGTGCCGCTCTTGCCGAAAGACTCAACGCTTTTTCGGTCATGCTCGGCGGAAAGTGCGAGCAGGAGGCCCTTGAAGAGGCCTGGAAGAACGCTCTTGTTCTCCAGCACCACGACATCACCATCTGCGGACTCTTCAACGACTCCCATCGCTTCGCTCCCGCATCCCTCAAGGCATCCGATTCTGTCATAGCATCCTCTGCGGCATACGTTGCACCCAAGTTTGCCCGCAAGGACAGCGAGGGCGTGTTTGCCTTCAACACCAACTCCTTCCCCGTCAAGGAGTGGATCGACACCGGCCGCACCTACGGCAGTGTCTACGACGGCGACAAGGAGCTTCCCACCGCCGTTCAGGACGGCAAGCTGATGGCATATGCCGAGATCGAGCCTCTCACCGCCAAGCGACTTGAGTTCAAGAGCACTCCCGCCTCCAAGGTCGTAAACTTCTGCTACGACGCCCAAAAGGGCATCCTTTCCACCCCCGAATACAACATCAAGCTCACCTCCAAGGGTATTGCCTACATCGACTGCGCCCGCAGCGGCAGGAGACTTGTCGACAACGGCGAGGGCGCACTGCTTGAGGGCTGGGTCGTTGACGGAATGGAATATTCCGACGCTGTCTGGACCGTCACCTTCGAGGGCGGCTCGGTCAAGGCCGTACAAAACGGAACCGTCGGCTGCATCCCCTTCACCTTCGAGATGCGTCTTACCGCAGGCTCCTGGCGTATCGACTGCCGTGCCGACTTCGATATGAACAACGAAAAGGTCGGACACGCAGGACGTCTGGTCGACGAGATGTTCGAGAGCCACACCATCGACGGTCAGCTCCACGAGGAGAAGCTCGGCTTTGTTATGAACCTCTGCCTCGAAAACGACCGCCGTATGTACCGTGACCTGCCCTACTCCATCTCCGAGTGGGACGGTCAGCTCTGGAAGTCGGGCCCCTTCTGGCACCCCGACATGCTGATACTTACCGACCGCACCGTCACTCCCGAGGAGTCCTTCGCAGGCACCACCTACTTAAACGGCATCTACTGGTTTGCCCTGAGAGATAAGGATTGGGGCATGTCGGTATTCAACCGCGGCTGCATGGGCTCTGCGGTACAGGGCAATAAGGTCACCGTTCCCCTTATCTATGCCGACGAGTACCTCTGTGGCAAGAAGATGCTCAAGGGTCACTTCGGCGGAGAGTTCGCCCTCTATCCCTTCCTCGCCGACACCACCCTTACCGATATCCACCGTGCGGCTACCGCATACAACTACCCCGTCATCACCGCACCCATCGCAAAGGGTGAGGGCGAGCTTGACTGTGTCAAGGTCGGAAGCCTTGAGGGCAGCAAGGATGTCATAATGACCACCCTCTACGCCGAAAACGGCATGATCCTTGCCCGTATGTGCAACTTCTCCGACGAGAGCGCAAGCGTCAAGCTTGACAGCTTTGCAGGCAAGGCCGTCGCCGAGACCGATCTGCTCGGAAACGACACCAAGGCGCTTACCTCCGACGTCCTTGAGTTCCATCCCTGGGAGATCAAGACCGTCAGACTGGCAAAGTAAAAAGGTATATCTCAAAACGTCCGCAGAGAAGATAACTCTGCGGACGTTTTTGTTTGACAGCGGCGGTCGGTTGTGGTATAGTTTAAGGAGAGATCGGAGGATCGATATGAAAAGATTACCGCTTTTTATGATACTTGTTCTTATCTGCGCCCTTTGCTCCTGCCAAAGCCTTACCCCCAAGCCCGAGCCGGAGGGTCTTACCGAGATACCCTCGGGGTATAGCTTCACCATTGCGGGCGAGTACGGCCCGTGGGCGGACGTCGACGGGGCAAACGCACAGGGAAAGCTTCTTGCCGATGCCTACATGGAGGTCGAGGACGAGCTTGGCATAAGCATAAGCTTTAACCACGCCCCGGGCTACGATCAGGTCGTCTCCAACGCCTTCGGCGGCCGTCCCACGGCGGACTTCGTATACCTCTCCCAGCAGTACTGGATACCCCTTGCGGTAAAGGGCTTTATCCGCCCCCTCAATTCCGAGAGCATCGTCTCGGCAGGGCTTGACGTTACCGACCCCGCAGAGGTGGATATATACTTTACCCTTGCATCCCGTGAGCTCGACGGCGAGAACGTCTGGGCAATGAGCTTCTCGGGCGGATACTTCGTAAACCGGTGGGGTCACGGCCTTGCCTTCAACCGCAATCTGCTCACCGCCGCAGGCTATCCTGCCGACGAGCTCTACGCACTGGTCGAAAACGGCGGATGGACGACCGAAAGGTTTGCCGAGATATGCCGCACCGTCGCCCTCTGGGAGGGCAAGCACGCCGTCGACGGCGGACAGATAGATGCCATCGCCGAATACTCCGTAAGCTCGGGTGTACGCTTCACCGAAAGAAATGCCGAGGGCAGATGGGTATCCAACGCCGACAAGGAGGGGCTTGCCTCCACCGTGGCGCTGTTTTCCTCCCTCAAAAAGGACCCCGAGGTGACCTCCAAGGTGCGTGACAACAACCTCTCGGTGCTAAACGACTTCGCCCTTGGCAACCTTGCCTTCCTTGCCGCCGACGGAGGCTACTTCGGAAGCGAAAGCACAAGCCTTAACCGTGTAATGAAGACCAACCTCGGCTATCTTCCCATGCCGGTAAGCAGGGGGGAGGGCTACCTCCATTCGGTGGTAAACCTTCGGGGCTTCTGCCTTGAAACGGTCAACTCAAGCTACGTCGTCTCGGTAAAGATAATGTCACGCATCGGCGAGCTTGTAAACGACCCGACCGCCGCCGAGGCGAGAATAAGGTCGATAATGCCCGACTCCGACTCCGCCGACACCGTCATAAAATATATGCTTCCCAACACCGTTTTCGATTCCTCACGGCTAAATAACGAGGTCTTTACCCTCAACCGCGATATGATGGACCTCCTTTTTGATACCAAGGAGGACATTTCGGGTCTTGCCCGTGACAGCCTCCCTGCCATCCAAAAGGCCATCGACGAGATATTTGATTAAAAAAACACCCACCGCAAGGTGGGTGCTTTTTTATTTTATAAGTGTCGGTCTGTACTGCAGAGCCTCGGCGATGTGGTCGATGAGGATGCGCTCGCTTGCGGCAAGGTCGGCAATGGTGCGGGAGATGCGAAGGATGCGGGTATAGGAGCGGGCGGAAAGGCCGAGGCGGTCAAAGGCCATCTTCATAAGGTTGCTTTCGGCCTGACCGAGGGTACAGACCCTGTCGGTCATCGACGCAGGCATACCTGCGTTGCAGGTCACACCCATTCCGCTGTACCGTTCAAGCTGGATGCGCCTTGCGGCATTGACCCTGCGGCGGATATCCTCGGAGGATTCAGAGGGACGGACGGAGGATATCTCGGAGTATTTGACCTCGGGAACGTCGACAAAGATATCCATACGGTCAAGCATCGGCCCGGAGATACGTGAACGGTACTGGTCGACCGAGCCTCGGCTGCAGGTGCATTTGCCCGAGGGGTGTCCGTACCAACCGCAGCGGCAGGGGTTCATTGCCCCGACCAGCATAAAGCGGCTTGGATAGCGTACCGAGCCTGCCGAGCGTGTGACGGTGACGAAGCCGTCCTCAAGTGGCTGACGCATGGAATCTATGGTCGAGCGGGCAAACTCGGGAAATTCGTCCAAAAACAGCACGCCGTTGTGGGCAAGGGAGACCTCACCCGGATGGAGGTCGTGTCCGCCGCCGGTAAGGCTGACGGGGGAGGTCGTGTGATGGGGCGCACGGAAGGGGCGGGTCAGCACCATGGGGTTTTCACGGCTTGTAAGCCCTGCGACCGAGTGTATCTTGGTCGTTTCGAGGACCTCCTCCTCGGTAAGGTCGGGGAGGATGGTCGGAAGCCTGCGTGCAAGCATGCTCTTGCCCGAGCCCGGAGGTCCGCACATAAGGAGGTTATGTCCCCCTGCGGCGGCTATCTCGAGGGCACGCTTGGCCGTTTCCTGACCCTTGACCTCGGAAAAGTCGACGTCGTAGCAGGCCTTGAAGGCCACGTCGGGTCGGAGGGTGCGGATAAATCCGTTACCCTCGGGGATGGCGGAGATGACCTCTGCAACGGTCTTGCCGCCAAAGACGGCTATGCGCTCGGAGGCAAGTGCGGCCTCGGCGGCGTTGTCAAAGGGAACTATCAGCCGCTTTGCGCCTGCGTCAAGCGCTGCGACGGCGGCGGGCAGTGCGCCTCTGATGGGGCGCAGAGAGCCGTCAAGGGCTACCTCGCCCAGAAAATATGTACCCTCCGGAACGCCCTCAAGCTGTTCGGAGGCCAAAAGGATGGAAAGAAGGATGGGCAGATCGTAAAGTGCGCCGCTCTTTCGGCGGTCGCCGGGGGCGAGGTTTACGGTTATCCTCCGCAGAGGAAACTCAAAGCCGCAGTTTTTTATGGCCGCACGTACCCGTTCACGGGATTCCTTTACCGCCGCATCGGGAAGTCCCACGATGTCAAAGCTCGGAAGACCGCTTGAAAGGTCGCACTCGCATACCAAGGGGTAGCCCTCGATGCCGTCAAGCCCGACCGACATAACTCTTGCAACCATACCTTCCACCTCCCTGTTATTGGTGTGTATAATTTTACCACCAAACAGAAGTTTTTGCAACTATATCTGCCGACGTATCTTCTCAATGGCGGTCTTTTCGAGCCTCGAGATCTGCGCCTGGCTTATCCCGACCTCCTTTGCGACCTCGGTCTGGGTGCGGCCGTGGTAGAACCGCAGGGTCAGTATCCGCCGTTCACGCTCCGAAAGCCTTGAGATTGCCTGCTCAAGGGCGATGCCCTCGGTCCAGTCCTCGTCACTGCATCGGTCGTCGCCTATCTGATCCATCACGCATACGGTGTCGCCCCCGTCGGAATAGACCGGCTCAAAAAGGGATATGGGATCGCTTATGGCGTCCAGGGCAAAGACGACGTCCTCACGCTTCATATCCATCCTCTTGGCGATCTCGTCTACCGACGGCTCCTTTTCGCTTTCCGCAAGCAGCTTTTCACGCAGAGCAAGTGCCTTGTAGGCCACGTCACGGGTGGAGCGGCTGACACGCACGGAGTTGTTGTCACGCAGATACCGCCGAAGCTCACCTATTATCATCGGTACGGCGTAGGTCGAAAACCTCACACCGACCGAGCGGTCGAAGTTGTCTATGGCCTTTATAAGGCCGATGCATCCCACCTGGAACAGATCGTCGGCAGGCTCGCCCCGTTTGGAAAAACGGCGTATTACCGATAAAACAAGCTTAAGATTGCCCGAAATAAGCTCCTCACGAGCCCGAGCGTCACCGTTTGCCGCCAATTCAAGCAGGGCGTCGGTGCGCTCGGCAGAGAGAACGCCGAGCTCGGAGGTGTTGACTCCGCAGATGCTTACCTTTTGCTGCATAAAAAAGATCCTCCGCGACTGTTTTACTAAAGACAGTTTACCCGCACGGAGGATCTTATATACTGTTTTGGATCAGCCTCTGAGCTTTTCGAAGAGGTCCTGCATCAGCGCATCACGGTGAATGTGCCAGACGTAGGTCATAAGAGGACGGCTTTGGTCGAAGCTTAAGCTGTTGTCGTACTCGGGGATGGGGGTCGGTATCTCCCTTGACATCATAAAGCGGCCGTTGTCGTTGAGCAACCAGGCCACGGCGGTGACGTCCCAAACGACCCTCGACCAGACCCTGCCCTCGGCGTAGCTGTTTGCGGCCTCTATGGTGTGGTCGGCAAGGTAGTCGCAGAGGGGATTTTGCCCTCTGAGCCAGTGCTCAAGCTCGGGACCCGATACTGCAAATGCGCTTACCACTCCCATGCAGGGGAGCTGGACGTAGGGAATGCCCGAATCGTATACCACCCTTGCGGCGGCAACGTCCTGATACATATTGAACTCACGGCTGTCGGGCCAGTGGACGGCGTGTCCGCCCAGCCAGACGATGACGGTGTTTTCCATTGCCGCACGGTCAAGCAGGATCGCCGAGGCGACGTTGGTTATTGCGCCGATGGCGACGACGTAGAGCGGCTCGTCGGGGGTGTACTGCCTTGCAAGGCGGACTATCTCACCTGCCGCGTCGGACTCGACGGGGGTACTTTCGTCGGAGAGATAGCTCCGTGAGCCCTTGAAGACGATGCTTGTAAGGTCGGTACGGCCTGCAAGGGTAAGAAGCTTTATAAGCTCGTCGTAGCTTTTTTCCATACCGTCCTCGGGGCCCGAGGAGTTTTCATTGTGGAAGGGTGCGGCACAGAGCGCCTTGATGTTAAGTCTGTCGCCCGACTTGATGAGGTAGGATACCGCAAACTGGTCGTCTATCTCGTTGTAGGTGTCGGTGTCGAGAACTACGTCTACCCTGCGGCAGGGAGGACGGAGGTTTTTTAGATGCTGTTCCCTCGTCATATCCCGTTCTCCTTTAGTTGCCGCTGTCGGTGCCGCTTTGGGAGATGCCCTGTTCGGAGAGGGCCACGTCTATCTCGATAACGATGGTGCGGGTCACGTCGTAGAGGTGCTTGCCGTCCTCGTCGTAGATGTCGAGATCGTCGATGACGGTAAGAGTACCGACGATGCGGTAGTCGTAGCGCTCGTCAGCCTTGAGGGTCAGATCGCACTCGACCTTGTTTACACCCTTGCGGTCGTCATCCTCGAACTCCTGGACGATGTAGGTCTCGCCGCAGTAGCCGTTGGTAAAGCCGACGTCCTCAAGGTCGAGGTACTCTCTGCTGAAGTAGTGGATGTCGGTATAGTCGGTCCCAAGGCGTACCTTGATGCTGTCACGGCTGACTCTCACGGTGCATCTGTTGGACCTGCCGAGGTTGAGCTGATCCTCCATATTGCTTATGTAATCGTTGTAGTCGGCGTCCTCGCCGTAAAATTCACGGTAGTACGCCTTGGTGTCCTTGCTGGCCTTCAAGGAGGTCACGGTGCCGTCACCTGAGTAGGTGCCGACGATATCACTGTATGTGTAGTCGGTCAGAGCGCCCTTGCTTGAGTTGCCATTTCCTCCGAAGAGAATGATGCAGAGAAGGACGATCGCCGTGACAGCCAAAACTCCGCAGATGCCGAGCATAACGGCGTTTTTGACGTTGACGGGCTTCTTTGCCGCTACGGCAACGGGAGCGGCGGCCGCAACGGGTGCGGTATCGTCTGCCTTTGCTCCGCAACCTGGACAGAAACGGGAGCCCGCTTCAAGCGGACTGCCGCAGGAAGAACAGAAATTGTTAGCCATTATTTATTTCCCCTTTTTTATATACTGTGTAATATTATACACCATTTGAGCGCAAAAGTCACCGTTTGAAAAATAATTTTCTTGACAAACGGTGGCCTACGGGGTATAATAAGCACCGTACACGCCGCTGTGGCGAAACTGGCAGACGCACCGCACTCAAAATGCGGCGAAGTGATTCGTGCCGGTTCAAATCCGGCCAGCGGCACCAAAAAGAGAAACCGCCCCAAGGGCGGTTTTTTCTTTTTGGTATTGTAAACGGATTTGAACGACGGGGAGTGAATGACAGCCTGAATGGCTGTCAGAGCCCGCCGAGGCCGCCTTCGCAAAGGCGGCAAATCCGGCCCATCTCCCCGTTGGGGTATCTAAAACCTACTCTCCGTAAAACTCCCTTGCTGCGGCAAAAAAGGCGTCAATGTTTTCCCAAGGGGTCATGGGCGGTACGTCACAACCCGACGACAGGACGAAGCCGGGATATTTAGAGCATTTTTCAAGCAAAGCAAGGGTCTCTGAGCGCACCTTGTCGGGCGTTCCCATACGGAAGGTTCCGGCAGGGTCGATGTTTCCGAGTATAAGCTTGTCGGACGGTGCGGCGGCCAGGATCCTTTCCATATCCGCAGCGTTGCCGAAGTGATAGGCGTCACAACCGTTAGATAAAAGCGACTCAAGGATCATGGGGGTGTTGTTTCCGCAGTTGTGATAGATCACGGCAAAGGAGTCATCCCGCACCCCATCGACGATGCGCTTTACGTAGGGAGCAGAAAACTCCCTTTCAAGGTCGGGTGAGAGAAGCCCTGCGACCGGCTCGGCCATAACTATACCGTCGGCGCCTGCGGCCTTGTAGGCACGGGCAAGGTCGGAAAGAAAGACTGCGGCCTTTTCCAAGACGGTATGTACCATATCGGGGTCGTCGTAACAGTCTATCATTATCTCCGAAACGTCGAGCAGCCTTGCTGCAAGAGAAAACGGGCCGATAATGCCTGCAATGACGGGACGGTCGGATATAAGCCTTGACGCCTTGGATATGGCGTCGATATATATCCCCGTTCTTCCGCTTCGTGCGGCAGGTACCTCAAGAGCCGTGGCCTTTTCCGTACTGTCTATGAGCCTGCCCTTGACGGTCGGGACCTCGTGGTCGGACAGGTTAATGGTTGCACCGAAGCACTCCGCTTCGAGAGAAAGGTCCATAAAGCTGACCGCAGCGGCGGAGTCGGTTCTTTTGGCGACGGCGAGCATACCCTTTGCCTGAAGCTCACTTTGGGAGATAAGCTCTCGTACGGTGACCCCCAGAAGGCTCACGCAGGGAAAGGACAGCAGCGGCAGCGGTTTTTTTGCGATGGCGGTAGGTAGAGAAGACAGCCATTGGGACATATTACGTTTCATAGCAATTCCTCCCGAGGTCGATAGTTGGTCTGCTATGGCATAATTATACTTTAAACGGTCGGCATTGGCAAGAATTTTTTGGTGCAGAGGCAACTAAAATTTGCCTACGTTCTTGAATTTTTGCAAGGCTTTGATATAATAGACCAAAGACAGATTTGAGGTGGAGAAAATATGGATATCACGGTAAAGGAAAACACGGCGTTTTATAATATCCGACAGGAGCCCTTTAAGATCTACGGAGTGTTTTTTGACGAGGGCTGCTTCCGTCGCCTGCCCAAGACCGTTGCCGAAAGCGTAAGCGGTTCGGTGGCGCACCTTGCCTGCAATACCGCAGGCGGAAGGGTACGCTTCCGCACCGACAGCCCCTACGTCTCTGTATCGGCCAAGATGTGGGCGGTCGGCAAAATGGCGCACTTTCCTTTGACGGGCTCTGCGGGCTTTGATATCTACTCCGATAACGGAGAGGGCGAAGTCTTTGAGGGTACATTCATTCCGCCTTGGGATATAGAGGGCGGATATGAGGCAAGGGTGGATCTCGGAGAGAGGAGATCAAGAGACATAACCGTCAACTTCCCCCTTTACAGCGGAGTAAACGAGGTCAGCATCGGTATCGACAAGGACTGCGGCATATCTGCCGCCGCAGATAGGTATCGCTTTGATAAGCCCATCGTCTTCTACGGAAGCTCGATAACCCAGGGCGGGGTGGCGTCCCGTCCCGGCAACGCCTATACTGCCATAACCTCAAGACGTCTTTGCTGTGACCATATAAACCTCGGCTTTTCGGGAAGCGCAAGGGGGGAGAGCGAGATAGCAGAGTATATTGCGGGGCTTGATATGAAGGCCTTTGTCTACGATTACGACCATAACGCCCCCAACGCCGACCATCTTGCGGCCACCCACAAGCCGATGTTTGACCGCATCCGTGAGAAAAATCCCGACCTTCCGATAGTTATGATGTCCACGACCACTATGGACAAGATAATTAAGGAGCGGGACAGACGTCGTGAGATAATCCTCGATACCTATAACTCCGCCCTTGCCGCAGGGGATAAAAACGTATACTTTATCGACGGCAGTGAGATATTTAAAACCGACGACGGCTCGACCGTCGAGGGCTGCCACCCGACCGACGGAGGATTTTTGCATATGGCCGATGCGCTCACGCCGGTCCTAAAGAAGATACTCGGAATATAAAGATAGCCCGACTGCTTTGTGCAGTCGGGCTTTTTTTAAGGGTTAAAGGCCTGCATATCGCCTATGCCTCGGGGCTCGTCTTGCCGCAGGGCAAGCAGGCTCCAGAGGGGGAGGGTGCATATCTGCACCTCCATAATGTTAAAGAAGATACCAAACCAGGCCGTTATAAAGCACAGCAGTACCGAGAAGACGTCCCGTCTGACCCTCCAAAGCACCGCAAGCAGGAAGCCAAGGAAGATCGCAAGACCGACAAAGCCCGTCTCGCCCAGCACGCTTGCATACTGACAGTCGGCATAAAAGCCGTTCCACAGTCCGTACTGCCCGTAGGTGGGAGGTACCCAGTCGGTGCTGGCCGCCGAGCCGTAGGTACCAAAGCCCGTTCCGGTGAGGGGATGGGCCTTTGCTATCTTAAAGGCGGTCAGTATCGAGAAGATGCGTCCTGCCCCCGTGCTCTTTTGGTATATCTCGGGACGGGTAAGCTCGGAGAGCCTTACCGAAATGTCGACGCCGAAGGAGCGGTAGATGAGGTTTGAAAAGAACCACTTTTCCCTGGTCTTGTTTTGCTCGACGGGGAGGGTGACGTCACCCTCGGGCAGATGTATCACCGTGCCTGCCGCACGCAGGGGGACGACGCAGCGTGCATCGGCGTAGGTGACGCCGTTGAAGCGGTAGCCGATACGCTCGGTACCGTCGGCGGCGGTGTAGGATACCTCGGTCACCTCGGGGCTGAGGGTCCTGACGTACTCACCCTCGAGGGCCTTTTGCGCCACCGAGAAGTAGTAGGCCTCGGCTGCCATGGGAAGCAGGGCAGACACCGCCGTGACCGACAGGACTATCGCCGCAATACGGGGAAGAAGCCGCTTCCAATTTCTTAAGACCTGCTTCCAAAGGATAAGCCCAAAGAAGACGACGACCGCAACGGCGGCTATCATGGAGCTTCGGGACATCGTAAGCCAGAGCATTACCGCAAGCTGGATATACACCGCAAGGGAGGTCTTTACGCCCTCGGTGCGGTAGTAGAGCGAAAGGGTCAGTACAAACACCAAAAAAAGACCGTAGGTGTTTGGATTGTAAAGAAGGGAGTAGACCCTGCCGATATTTTCAAAGGAGTATATCGACAGAGCAAATGCAGGGTCAAAAAGCACCGTCTTGGAGCAGAGCCGCTCAATAAGGCCAAATCCGCAGAGCACCCAGGATACCCATTGAAGTACCCTAAGCGCCTTCCTGCCGACCTCCCTGCCAAGCCCGAGCTGTCGCAGTACGACGTAGAGCAGATAGTAAAGTCCCACCGAGCGGCACTGGTAGATAAAGCGGTAGAGCCCTACACCGTTTACAGCTACGGTGCTGATCGCTCCAAAGAGGATAAACGCCGCAAAGAAGATATCCTCGGTGCGAAATCTTATGCGAAAGCGGATGCTTACAAGCCACAGTGTAAAGAGGGCAATAACGGCAAGGTCGGGGATGAGCTTGGTCCACTCCCCAAGCAGGTCTCCGATGGGCGCACGGAAGGGGACGAAGGCGCAAAGCCCGAGCACTACCGCCTCTGCCGCCGTTTTTACCCTGTCACGGAGGGCGGCCCCGCTCATTTGTCGCCGTCCTTGCCTCTGATAAAGGACTTGGGAGTTATCTCGCCGAGGTCGAGGGCAAGCAGGCTCCAAAGGAGCATAGCGCCTATCTGTATCTCAAGGATGTTGTAGAATACGCCGAACCATGCGATGATGATGCAGGCAACGAGCTTGATGAGGTTTTTGCGGTAGTACCACATACCTGCAAGCAGGAAGGCAATAAATACCGCAAAGCCGACCACACCCGTCTCGGCCAGTACGCAGGCAAACTGATTGTCGGCGTAGAACTTGCCTACGATGCCGTACTCTCTGTATACGTCGGGTATCCAGGTAAGACTGGAGGAGGAGCCGTAGCTTCCGAATCCGACGCCGAGGATGGGATGGTCCTTAAGCAGCGTCAGCGACATGGTGATGGAGTAGAGGCGGCCGTTGTAGGACTGATCCTTCATCTTGTCGTCGCCCATATTCTCAAAGCGGTCGCCGATGCCGACCTCGAAGGAATCCTCTATCTTGTCGGTGTAGATGTTATCACGGAAGGCATCGTCGGGCTCGCCCGTAGCGTTTTCGATATCGGTCTTTTCTTGGTCGGTCTTGTTGTCATACTCTGCCTTGGGGACGTTGCCCGTGGCGGTAAAGACGTAGTCGCCGTCTGCAAGGTGGAGCACCGAGCCGTAGAGCTTAAGAGGACGGGTGCAGTTTTCGTCGGTGTAGACGTGGTCGAAAAATACGTAGCCGGTCATGGTCTCGCCTGTGGGGGTGGTGTAGGTAATGACGGTGACCTTCTCCTTCTGGGTCGGGGAGAGGGGGGAGACTATGTCGTAGCGGGCCTTGAGATCGTAGTAGGCCTTTGCGGCGGGGTTGGAGCCGTAGCCGACGGCGATGGAGACCGCAAGAATGCAAAGCAGGGAGGGAATAAACCTCTTCCAGGCTATCTTTACCTGCCTTCCGAGGACCGCAAGAAGGAATACGGCGGCGAGGATGGCGATAAGTATGATAACCGAGCTTCGAGACATGGTCATATACAGTGCCGAGCCGAGGGTGCAGTAGAGCCAGACGGGGGTCTTTTTACCGTCGGTGTACCATATAGCGATGCTGAAGACGATTATAAACACCAGGAAAAGTCCGTAGGTGTTGGGGTTTTGGAAGGTGGAGTAGACACGGCTGAAGTTGATCTTGTCGATAGTCTTTGCAAGGGCGTCGCTGAAAAGGACGGTCTTACTGGTTATCTTTTCGATAAGGGCAAGGACGAAGATGGGCAGCGACACACCCTGCAGTACACGTGTAAGGGTGATAAATTCCTTTCGTCCGAAGCCGAAGTTGCGTATGACGAAGTAGAGGATGTAGTATACTCCGAGCGAGCGTATCTGGTAGATGGCAAGGGAGATGCTGTTGCCGTTTACAAGAACTGCGCTGACAGAGCCCAGCAGTAAGAATGCCGCAAAGAGCAGATCGTGCAGTAAAAATCTAAAGCGGAAGCGTACCGCTATCGCATACCACACCGCAAGGGCAAGCACGAGCAGGTCGGGTATGGCCTTAATGCCCGAGAAGGTCAGATCCGCAAGGGGCAGACGGAAGGGGATGAATACGCAGAGGAATATCAGCAGCGCCATTGCGGCCTGCTTTAATCTCTTGGGAAGCTGTTGGGGCTCATAGTTAGGGGTAAACATAAAAAAACTCCTTCGTTTTTGGTACTGCGAAGCAGAAATTATCGACTGTCCTTATATTATACCTCCTACCGTCCCATTTTGCAACTTAATTGTTTAAAATAAGGAAAATACCCCGACAGAAATGCTCTGTCGGGGTATGTAAAACGGTTTACTTTACAGGGATAAGACGCACCTCGAAGACCTTTACGGTGCGGTCGCAGCGGTAGGAGATGACGGTCTTTTGGGTGAGCTTGCCTGCAGGAATGAATATCTGACGGGTGGCGAGGGGTGCGAAGTTGAGAATGTCGGGGACGACCTCGCCTGCGTCGGGAGCGAGCTCGGCATCGTTTGCAAATACGGTGGGGTTGGGTGCCGAAGCCGACTCAAAGACGGTGTTGAGCAGGTAGTTCTGCTCGGGGTCGATGCCGTCGAGGGTGACGTCGAGGCGGTAGGTGCGGGTACCTCTTGATATAAGGGGATGGACGGGGAGCTTGTCGTCAAGGTCGCCAAGGTAGAGCTTGTATATCATCGGAAGCCCCATTACGAAGGCCTTGGGATCGCCGTAAAGGGTGCGGCAGATCTGCCCCTCGGGAAGCTCCTCACGGGTAAGCAGCTCGTTCATTGCCGCACGGCGCTTGGAGACGGGAAGTCTTGCGATGCGGAGGAGGTGCTTTTCGAGCCACTCGCAGGCCGAGACGGGGAGGTCCATGGTGTCGAGTATTGCGCCTCGCTCGGCACAGCGTGCGCCGAAGTTGTTGGTGTTGAGCTTATAGGTTATCTGGTCGTAGAGCTTGCAGGCAAGGTCTACGACCTCTCTTCTGAGCCTGTCCTCCTCGGCGGTACGCCTGTCAAAGAGGGCGGCCTGGGCGGCGGTGAGCTTTCCTTTTCTTACAAGCTCCAGCGCCTTTTTGTAGTCTGCCTCACGGCGCAGGGTGCGGAGCTGGACGTAGCGGTCGAAGGCTGCACGCATCTTATACATCTTTATGCGCCAGGAGCGTCCGCCCAGCGCCTTGAACAGCGCATAGGTCGGTGCGATGGAGGGGTTGGTCGCCGTCGGAGCAAAGCGGTTGTCCTCAAGTGCAAGGATACCCTTTGCGACCTCGCAGGGCTTGCTTTCGTAAAGGAACAGTCTTGCATAGCGCAGAGCGCCCTGCTCGGGAGTGACCGAGGCGTCCCAGCCCTTAAACAGCCAGAAGGCCTTGTTTGCATCGTCGTTTACACCCTCGGAGTAGGGGATGGAGCCGACGGTGCAGTAGGCGGTTGCGTCGTAAAGGGCGTTGAATTCCTTAAGACGGGGATTGGGGCTCTCACGGGACATGGTGCTTGCCATGGCGTAGTCGATATTGTCCATGAAGTTCTGGCAGCGTATATCGTGGGTCAGGTCGGGATAGAGCCAGATGGGATAGCCTGCGGAGCAGTCGTTAAGCTCGGCAAGGCTCATTGCCTGGTTGGGGCCGTGGACGACGCCGATAAGCCCCTCGGGGTGACGGGCAAGCTCCTGTTTGAACTGTTCGGGCCAGGCGGGACGGTCGTGGGGCATCTGGGCGGTAAGCCAGATGCCGAAGTCGGAGTGGTACTCCTTAAGCATATCGGCAAGGGGCTTGATAAGGGAGAATACCTCGGGGGGATCGAGGTTGCCGGGGTCGCCGCCGGGGATCATCAGAGAGTTGAGACGGGGCATCTCGGAGAGATACTTCCTGCGCTCGGCAAGGTACTGCTCAAGGGTAGTATTTTCAAGGCTGTCGGGGTTGGGATAGTATACGCAGACGTCAAGGTCAAGGCTGTCGCAGAATCCCGAGATGTGCTTGAGCCAGTCCTTGGAGCGGTATCTCATGGTAGGACTGCGGAGGGCGTCGTGCTCGTTGAAGCTCAGACGGATTATATTTGCTCCGCAGAGTGCGTAGTCAAGGATGTAACGCTCGGTCTGTGCATAGCTCCAGCTTCCGTAGACGTGGGGGGTGTTGTGATAGCCGATGTCGCCGCCGCGCATGGGCTTTTGGGCGGCGAAGCTACCCTCGGCGTCGGAGTCATACCCCGAACCGTTGAAGCTCTGGAGAAGTCTTCCTGCGGCGTGGAGCATACCGAGCTTGCCCGAGGCGTAAAGCACGGGAGCGGGGGAGAGGACTATGCGGAAGCCGTCGTCTGCAATGGAGGGATCGAGCTCAAGAGCGGGGCAGGAGAGTCCTCGCTTTTCAAATTCCTTGGCAATAAGTGTCGAGACAAGGGAAAGATCTGTGCGTTGTGACATTATCTTCAGCTCCTTTGGGGATCGTTTTCTCTATTATACCGCCTTTTGAGAATATGTTCAAGAAAAAGTTATCTCCCTGCGGTATAGAATTTGCCTTCGGAGTCAATAATAGCCTCGGAGGTGTAAGACCGACTATGGATGAAGAAAAGAAAACCACCCTGCTTGAAAAGATAGGCAGATTTCTCGGCGGAAAGGGCTTCTACATAGTCCTGTTCCTTTGCGTGGCCGCAATTGGAATATCGGGCTATGTCGTTTTTTCGGGAGGACCCGAGGACCCCGTCGACCCAAGCCTTTACAACCCCTCGACGAGTGCGCCCTCTACCACCGCACCCAACACTACCGCAAGGACCCTGCCAAGCGCAGGCGTTTCCACCACCGCTCCCCCCGTGACGCTGCCGCCCGTTACGGCTGACGTCGTCGCTACCACCACCCAGTCACAGGAGGTGGCGGGGACGGCAAGCGATACCCCGCCCCAGGCAAGCACCAATACCCCCAAGCTCTTCTACGTCCGCCCGGTGTCGGGCGAGCTGCTTCGGAGCTATTCGGGCGACGTCCCCGTGTTTAACCCCACCATGCAGGATTGGCGTGTCCACACAGGCACCGACCTCCTTGCACCCGTTGGGAGCGAGGTAATGGCAGTGGCGACGGGCGAGGTCATCGGAATAGATAACGACTATTTCAAGGGTACCACCGTTACCGTCCTCAACGCCGACGGTGTGGAGGTGCGCTACTGCGGACTTGACGGAAATATCTCGGTTGCGGTAGGCCGTGTGGTCGCCGCAGGCGATATTATCGGACGTGTGGGGGAGAGCGCCCTGTTTGAATCGGGAGATGAGCCACATCTCCACCTTGAAATGCTCAAGGACGGGGAGTATATAGACCCCATGTCCCTGCTTCCCTGACAAAAAAGGCAGACCCTAACGGTCTGCCTTTTTTACTTTATGCAAAATTGAAGGTGAAGAGCTGGGAGTAGCTCTGTCCGTCGGAGCTTGGGACCCTTCGCTGGTAGACTATCCTGCTTCCGTCGGGGGAGTAGACCACCGGCTCACGCTCGGAGGGGTAGCTGTCCGGCTCAAGGAGGACCTCGGTACGTCCGTCGGCAAGTGCGGTCTCAAGCAGCCGTTCTCCCGAAAAATAGGCCATCTTCGTCCCGTCGGGCGATAGGCTGAAGGCCGAGGTGATGCTGTCGGTAAGGGCGGTGACCGCCTTGGGCTCACCGCCGAGGGTGGGTACGGCCCAGGCCTGCACCACTCCGTTAGAGTCGGGAGCGAGGAAGAGTATATATTTTCCGTCGGGGGTGGAGCGGAGCCAGTGTCTTGCGCCGCCGACCCCCTTGAACCTCTTTTCGCAGAGGTGGGTAAGCCTTCTCTGGGTGGTACCCTTGGGCGGCAGGGGACGGCGGGTGGCCGTTCCGCAGAGGGGACCGTCACCCTCGACTATCTCGTCGGGTATGTCGATGACGAATATCTCGGGAACGAGATCGCCGTCTCGGTCGACGACCTCTCCAAGGCAGGCTACGGCTCTGTTTTGCCTGCTTCCGTCGGCACGGAGGTAGCCGTTTTTGCCTATGGCACCCTCTTCAACGGCGGTATGTATCTGGTCGGAGCCGGGGACGGGGTCCGAATGGAGCCTTGCTGCGGCAAAGCTGAAGGCAACCCCCGAATGGTTTCCTATCCCCTCCGGGACGTTTACGGGTCTGCCGAAGATATTTATCTCGACGTTTCGGAGGTTTGCATCACCCTGCGCAGAGTCGTGCTCAAGCCCAAGTGCGGCAAGGACGCCGTCCTCGTAGGTGTTGCTCATCCAGCCTCCGTCGGGGGCAAAGACGTGGACGTGGGAGCCGCCCCGCATGGCTCCGGGGGTAAAGGGAGAGTACATGTCCCTTGCGTCAATGTTGGAATATTCGCCCGTTTCAAGGTCGAGCATACCGCCCTGGCGGCACCATGCGGCGTATTTGCCGTTTATCTCGGGGTGCTCAAGCTCCTTTATAAAGGCGATAACGGGACGGGTGGGGTGGCAGGTAACCACGCAGGCCTGTCCGCCGCTTGGATGGCGGTATACCACCCGTGAAAGGGCGGTCTCGGCGTTTGCGGCCATTATGCAGGCCTTGCCCCGCCCCCGTGTACGGTTGTCGTAGAGCACCTCACGGCTGTCGCAGGTAAAGCAGTTGGCGGTCGTGAGGATGTGGTTTTCAGATGAAAAGGTAAGCTGCTTTTGGTAACCTTGGGACATAAGCCTACCTCCGAGTCAGCTCGTCGACGGTCATGCCGTAGCCCGGCAGGACGTTTTGGATGAACCATTCAAGCTCGGGAAGCTTTTTTGAAAGCTCGGTAAGGGAGATGTAGAGTCCTTCCTTTGCCGACTTGTAGTCGGTGTTGCCCGCACCCTCCTCGTAGACGCACTTTATGTAGGCCGAAAGCTTGTCTGCGGCCTTGATATAGAGGTATTGCTCGGGCGAGAGCTCCTCAAAGCAGACGTAGCTGCGGTAACACTCCGAAAGCTTTTCGGGGAGCATATCGCATATGCGCTCCTTGGCGTCAAGCTCGACGGCCTTGTATGCCTCTCTGAGCCCTTGGTTTTGGTACTTTACGGGTGTCGGCATGTCGCCTGTGAGTATCTCCGAGCAGTCGTGATACATCGCCGCCGCAGCAATGCGGTCGACGTTGAGGTCCTTGCCGAACATCTCAACGCCTATCACCGCAAGGGCGTGGGAGAGCATGGCGGTCTGGAGGGAATGCTCGGCCACGTTTTCGGGAATTGCGCTCCGCATCAGCCCCCAGCGTGATATATATTTCATTCTGTCAAGAAAAATAAAGAAATTTCCGTTCATAAGTATCTTCCCCTTTGACAAAAGGATACCATATCGGAGGTCGGATTTCAAGCAATAGAAAATAAAAAAAGAAAATTTTTTTAAAAAGGTATTGACATACGCCTCTGTTTCTGTTAGAATATCCCTTGCTGATTGCGGCGGAGCATACGCTGGTGTAGCTCAGTCGGTAGAGCAGCTGATTTGTAATCAGCAGGTCGGGGGTTCGAGTCCGTCCACCAGCTCCATTAATCCTCCGGCGAAAAGTTGATATGGGAGAGTTCCCGAGCGGCCAAAGGGGGCAGACTGTAAATCTGTTGTCACTGACTTCGGTGGTCCGAATCCACCCTCTCCCACCAAAAATAACGGCTACCCATTAGGGTGGCCGTTATTTTTTTGTCTGAAGTGGATTCGGACCGAGCGGGAGTGAATGACAGTCCTGCGGACTGTCAGAGCCGCGAGGCGGGCCGTCCGAAGACGGACGAATCCACCCTCTCCCACCAAAAATCCTCGTTCGAAAGAACGGGGATTTTTACTTTTTCACTATTACCTCTTCACTCTTCACTTTTCTCTTATATACCTGGATTTTTGGAAAGTAATAAGTAAGAGTGAATAGTGAAGAAGTGGAATCCGCCAACGGCGGAATATCACTGAAGTTTTTGTCTGAAGTGGATTCGGACCGTCCGCCTTGCGCTCTACCGAAAACCATAGTATAATAAAGACATAAGGAGTGATACGACCTATGAAGCTTTATATCTTCGGATCCTGCTCGGGTACCGAGCCCGTAGAAAACAGACACCATACCGCCTTTGCCGTTGAGCTCAACGGGCGGATATACTGGTTTGATGCAGGTGAGAACTGCTCCTACACCGCACACCTTATGGGTGTCGACCTTCTTTCGGTGTCGGATGTTTTTATCTCTCATCCGCACATGGACCACGTAGGAGGCCTTGGCAATCTCCTTTGGAACATAAGAAAGCTCTCAACGATGACAAAGGTCCTCCCTCGTTACGGGGACATCACCCTTTATATGCCAAACGAGGACACGTTTGAGGGGATAATGACCATCCTCAAAGCCACAGAGGGCGGCTATAAGACCGACTATCAGACCCTCTTTAGGCGGATAAGCGACGGAGTTCTGCTTGACGGCGACATCCGTGTTACCGCACTGCACAACCGCCACCTCGGTCAGGAGGAGGGCCCATGGCAGTCCTTTTCCTTCCTTATAGAGGCCGAGAGCAAAAGGATAGTCTACTCGGGAGATGTCAAGGACCTTGACGATATCGCTCCCTTCCTTGAAAACGGCTGTGACCTTCTGCTTATGGAAACGGGACACCACGACCCCGTGACCGTCTGCGGGCGGCTTAAGGGTGGCAACGTAGGCAGGATATGCTTCCTCCACCACGGCAGAAGGATACTTTCCGACTGCGAGGGAATGCTGTGCGCCTGCAGAAAGATATTCGATGACGTACACATCTGCAACGACGGTGACGTTTTTGATCTGTGATACCCAAAAAAGCTCCGAAATTTTCGGAGCTTTTTTGATAAGATTTGTAACGTTTGGGATAGTACCGACTCTAACGCTCGGGTGAGGAAAAATGCTCAAGCAGAGGCTTGCACGCTGGTGCAACCTAAAGGCTGTACTTATCTATTCGGTGGTCGTGGGTCATCTTATTGAACCGCACACCGACCGCTCGGAGCTGCTTTGTGCTCTCTACCGAGGAATATACCTGGTACATATGCCGATGTTTGCCTTTATGAGCGGACTGTTTTTAAAAAGTGCGGAGCAGTGTGCCGCACAGACAAAAAGGGTCCTGCCGATCTATATGGTACTGCAGACGGCTGCGGCAGTGATCGGAGGAATAAATTTCTTTACGCCGTATTGGCACCTTTGGTATCTGCTTAGCACCGTTTGGTGGTGCGCTGTGGGGTATGCTTGGTATAGATTCGGGCAGGGCAGGGCCGCTCCTGCCATTCTCGTTTTGTCGCTTGCCATCGGGTGTGCCGTTGGGTATGTTCCCTTTGTGGGGCGGACACTTTCGTTTTCACGGACGGTCGTCTTCTTTCCGTATTTTTTTGCGGGGATGATATTCCCGAAAGAAGCTCGGCGCAGGATTTTGATGCCCTCGGTACCCATCTGGGCGGCCGTAGCGGCGGTATGTACTGCCTTTCTTTGGAGGGTACCGCTTGAATTCCTTTACCGGGCCGAACCTTATAAGGAAAACGTGGATGCGCTTATGCGGCTTTTGTGCTACGGCGTCGGCATGGCGGGCTGCCTGTTGGCGGTCGCCCTCGTCCCCGAGAGGAGATTTTTCTTTACCTGTGTCGGTGTGGATACCCTGCCTGCATACCTTTTACAGTGTCCGCTTGCCCTGATATTTGCAAGGGCAGAGCTTCCCCCTGCCGCATATTTCCTGCTTGCGGCGGTGTTTTTGTACGCCGTTTGCAGTATCTCACGGCTGTACGGGAGCATATACGCCATCGTCGGAAAGAGAGGAGGGAAGGGTCGGTGGCATCCTTTCAAACGATATACGACAGCTGTGCCGCCCCGTTGTACAGATTTCTTCTCTCCTTGAGCGGAAGCGAGGATATGGCCCGTGAGCTGCTGCAGGAGACCTTTTACCGTGCCCTGCGCAGTATAGACAAATTTGAGGGACGCTCCTCGGTATACACCTGGCTCTGCCAAATCGGTAAAAACGTCTGGCTCAAGGAATGCCGCAGACGGCAGAGGTACCGTCCTCTTGAGGATGCGGAGGGGGCCCCCTCGCCGGAGGAGGAGATTGTTGCACGGGACGAATACCGCAGGATAAGGTTGGCGCTCGAGGGGCTCGAGGAGCCATATAGGGAGGTCTTCGTGCTCCACGCCGTAGGCGGAGTCAAGCTAAAGGAGATAGCCGATATCTTCGGAAAGTCGGAGAGCTGGGCAAGGGTGACCTATTTCAGAGCAAAACAGAAAATAACCTTGGAGGTGTCGAAATGAAACTGCCATGCGATATAATTCAGGACCTGCTTGCATTGTACGAGGACGGCGTATGCTCGGAGGAGACCAAGACTGCCGTTGAGGAGCATTTAAAGGAGTGTCACGGCTGCCGTGAGGCGGTAATGGGTACAAGGGCGCTTCCGCAGTTGGGTAGCGAGGTAGCAACGGAGTCTGCCGACATAGCGATAAAGAAAAGCTTTAAGCGGATATACGCTCGCTGGTGGATATCTGTTATTGCGGTAATAGCGGCCCTACCGATAGTACTGCTTTCCTTAAATACCGCCAAGGGCAGCGGAGCGGGATTTTTGAATATCAGAGAGCTTTATTATGCAAACGCCTTCGTGCATAGCCTTGAGAAGGGCGATTACGAAAGGGCGTATGGGTATATCGACCCCGAAAGGCTCAAAAATGACTGGTTGGAGCGGGGATGCTTCTCGGAGGAAGAGCTTAACAATATTGAGGCCGAGGGGAAAAAGGTATTCCTTGATGCGGCAGAGGCGCTGGACGAGGCGGGCGGTATTACCGAAAGCCGATACGTCGGGATATACAAGGAGTTGGGCGGATACCGTGCGGTGTGGTCGGTCACGGTTGGAGATAAGACCGATCTGCTTGAGATGGATATATCAAACAGCGGCATACGAAACTTCTACGGAGGAGGAAGCTTTGTAAGCGATCCTCTTGCAAAATTTACCCTTTGGAGCGAGCTCCTTTGGCAGGCCTACGAGGGTTGCCGGTTCGATCCGCAAACGGGACAGTACGTATACTATTAATGAAAAAAGCTCCGAAATTTTCGGAGCTTTTTTATTGCTAGGCGGTCGTATAGATGATATAATAGACCAAAAGGAGTGGTGGGGATGAAGAACATAGACTTACAGGGCAAAAGAGAGCTCTTTTGGGATACGCACCTGATAAACACCTCCCTTACCTCTGCATACCGCAGACAGCATTCTCCGAGGATGGAGGAGGTCGTGCTCAGCCTTGACAAGCCCTGGGAGGGCGACGGCTGTGATTACTTCTGCATAGTGCAGACCGACGGCATCTACCGTATGTACTATCTTGCCTGGAATATGTTAAACGAGGACTCCACCGTCCACACCACCGACGGCATCCGTGTATGCGTCATAGAGAGTAAGGACGGTATAAGCTGGTACCGCCCCGAGCTGTCGCTGAGAAGCTGTGCCGGATGCGAAAGGACCAATATAATCCTCGACCCGACCGACGGGCGGTTTGACAACTTCTTTGTATTTGAGGACCTCAACCCCGACTGCCCGCCCTCGGAGCGCTTCAAGGCGACGTCTGTATGCGTCGAGGCCGAGCAGAAGCTTTACAGCTGGGTAAGCGAGGACGGCTACGAGTTCAAAAAGGTCGGGGTAATGTCCGACAAGGGCGCATTCGACACCCTCAACGTCGCCATGTGGTCGCCCGAGCTTGAAAAATACTACTGCTTTATACGGGGATTTCACAACGTTCCGGGCAGTGATTTGAACAGCGGCATCCGTGACATACGCTATATGACCTCCGAGGACTACGTAAACTGGTCCGACCCGATAATGCTCGACTTCGGCGACGCCGACGACGTTCCCCTCTACACTAACGCAGTGTTCCGCTATCCGAGAGCACCGCAGATGCTTGTGGGTATGCCCACAAGGTACGTCGAAAGACGGGCGTGGAGCGATAACTTCGACCAGCTCACGGGCAAAAAGCCCCGCCTTGAGCGGATGCAGGCATCCCCACGCTACGGTCTTGCCACGACCGACTGTCTGCTGATGACCTCCCGTGACGGCGAGCACTGGGACCGTCCCGACGAAGTCTGGGTAAGCCCGGGCATCGAGCGGGACCGCAACTGGGTATACGGCGACTGCTACCCCGCCGTAGGGGTCATAGAGACCCCCTCGGCACTAAAGGGCGCACCCGTTGAGTACTCGTTATATATGACCGAGGGACACTGGAGCCACCGTCCCACCGACATCCGCCGCTACACCGTCCGCCTTGACGGATTTCGCTCCTACCGAGCCGATTACGCCGAGAAAAAGGTCGTCACAAAGCCCTTGATCTACCGCGGCGGTGAGCTTTCGGTAAACTTTTCCACCTCCGCAAGGGGATATATCCGCATAAAGGCAAGCTGCGAGGGGGAGAGCATTTGCTCCTGCGAGCTCTTCGGAGACAGCCTTGACAGACGTGTGCGCTTTGACGGCGATATCTCCAAATTTAAGGGCAAGGGCGTAGTTTTCGAGTTTTCTATGAGCGACGCCGACCTATATTCAATGGCGTTTGAGGGTGAAGACGATGAATGAGCTTGAAAGACTTGTAGCTGGGAGGCGGCTTCCGCCCCTTAAGGAACGCTCTGAAATGCTTGAGATGCTTCAAAGCGGGGAGTACGGCTTCCTTCCGCCTCCTCCCGAGGAGCTATCCTTCTCGGTCAAGAAGGATATGATAGAAAATTTTTGCGGAGGGAGCGCACTGTGCAACCGTGTCAGGGCGGGCGGACGGATATACGGAAGGGAGTTTTCCTTCCCCTTTTATGAGGTGCGTCCAAACGACGGAAAGCCCCATCCCGTCATCGTTAACATAAACTTCCGCCCCGACATCCCCGACAGATACTATCCCGCCGAGGAGCTCTCCGATATGGGCTACGCCCTGCTGACGGTATGCTATAAGGAGGTCACCTCCGACGATACCGACTATACAAACGGCCTTTCGGGGGTCATATATCCCGACGGCAAACGACCCCCCGACGGCCCGGGCAAGATAGCCATGTGGGCCTGGGCGGCGCAGAGGGTGCTTGACTACGCCTATACCCGTCCCGACCTTTTCCTTACCGATACTGCCGCAGTATGCGGACACTCAAGGCTTGGAAAGACCGCACTTTTCACCGCTGCTACCGACAGTCGCTTTGCCTTTGTCTATTCCAACGACTCGGGCTGCTCGGGTGCGGCGATAACAAGGGGAAAGGTCGGCGAGTCGATTGCCGACATAGTCCGAAATTTTCCCCACTGGTTCTGCGAAAACTACGGGCAGTACTCAAACAGAGATTATGAAGTACCCTTTGACCAGCACTTCCTTCTTGCCTCCATCGCCCCAAGACGGGTGCTTATCGGAAGTGCAAGCGAGGACGTCTGGGCCGACCCACTTTCCGAGCAGCTTTGCTGCAGGGCGGCGTCTCCTGCCTTTGAAAAGGGCTTTGTCTGCGAGGGCATAGCCGAGCTTGGGAAGGGCCAAAGAAAGGTAGACTTCCTTGAGGGAGACATAGGATACCACCTAAGACGTGGAAGCCACAGCTTCAGCCGACAGGACTGGCTGTCATTTATAGAATTTATCGAAAAGCATACAGGGAGGACCTGAAGATGAGAAGACTTGATAGGGAACTTTTGATAAAAAACATAGAAGCCGCTGCAAATGAGGACTTAGAGCAAAACAACGTCTTCGGCTCGGCCTATTTCGTTAGTCAGGACGGCGAGGTGCTTTTTGACCGATGCTTTGGGGTGTCCTCCCTTGAAAAGGGGACGCCCGTCACCGACAGGACGATATTCCGTCTTGCCTCGATGACCAAGCCCATAACCTCCGTGGCGGTGCTGACGCTGGTACGGGACGGCCTTTTGAGCCTTTCCGACCCCGTATCGAAATATCTGCCGGAGTTTGCCGACCTTCACGTGACCAAGCTTGTCGACGGCAAGATCGAGGATCTGGGCAAGGCAAAAAACGAGATAATGGTTTCCGATCTTTTAAGTCACACCTCGGGCTTTGGCTGCTCGATGGAAAAGCATGCAATGATGAAGCCCGAGGATAAGACCACCCCCCGTGCCACGGTAGACTTTTTCCTGCGTGCAGGCCTTGATTTTGAGCCGAGGACGGCTCAAAGCTACAGCCCCCTTGCCGCCTTTGACGTTGCGGTGCTGATATGCGAAAAGCTCACGGGAAGAGACCATCTCGAATACCTCAAAAGCGAGATATTCGAGCCCTGCGGCATGACCGACACCACCTATATTCCCACACCCGAGCAGTGGGGGAGGGTGATAGATATGCACGGAAAGAAGGACGGACAAAGCATCGTCCTCTCCACCGAAAAGGACTGCTCATTTGGAGAGTATCCCTGCACCCACTACCTCGGCGGAGGGGGACTTGTGTCCACCCTTTACGACTATTCCCTCTTTGCAAGGATGCTTCTCAACGGCGGCATGGGCATTAACCGACGGGTCCTTCCCGAGGAGCTGGTCAAGACGATGGGAACTCCCATCGTGCCTACCGAGATAATGAACGGCAGAGAGCGCTGGGGACTTGGCGTGAGGGTCATCGTCAGTGAGGAATACCGCTACCTGGCGGTGGGTACCTTCGGCTGGAGCGGGGCCTATGGCACCCACTATTGGGTCGACCCCGAGAACCGCATTGCGGCGGTGTTTATGAAGAATTCGGGCCACGACGGCGGAGCGGGCAACCGTTCTGCACGCCACTTCGAAAAGGCGGTAAACGCCTCGTTTGCAGAGTAATGAAGGAGAAAAAATGAAAAGATACAGGATACTTTCCATCGTTTTGGCGGCAATACTGGCAGTAGTGCTCCTTGCCGACCTCGGCGGGAAAAAGGATGAGGACATAATCATCCTCTTTACAAACGACGTACACTGCGGCGTGGATGAAAACATCGGCTACGCAGGGCTTGCCGCCTACAAGGAATACTGCCTGGGTCTTACTCCCTACGTTACCCTCGTTGACTGCGGCGACGCCATTCAGGGCGACCTGATAGGTGCGGTATCCGACGGCGAGTACATAGTCGACATTATGAATGAGGTCGGCTACGATATTGCGATCCTTGGCAACCACGAGTTTGACTTCGGTATGGAACAGCTGAAAATGCTCATCTCCAGGTCAAACGCCACCTACCTTGCCGCAAACGTGACCTACCACGGCTCGGGTGAAAACGTCCTTGCCGATACAAAGCCCTACAAAATAATATCCTACGGCGATACCGACGTGGCCTTTATCGGCCTGTCGACACCCTACACAATTACCAGCTCCACACCGACCTACTTTATGGAGGACGGCGAGTTCGTATACAGCTTTGCAAACGGTGACGGAAGCGAGCTTTATACCCTGGTACAGGGATATATCGACGACTGCCGTGCAAAGGGTGCAGACTACGTCATCCTGCTTACCCATCTGGGTGACACCGAGGCATACAGCCCCTATTCCTCGGTCGACCTCATCAGAAATACCGTCGGCGTTGACGCCCTGCTTGACGCCCACGAGCACAGCGTTATCCCCTGCGAGATACATAAAAACAAGGCGGGACAGAAAGTCCTCCTTGCCTCCACGGGTACAAAGCTCAACAACATCGGCCGTCTTACCATAACCCCTTCGGGCAATATCACCGTGGGGCTTGTTTCCGACCTTCCCGACCGTGATGCCGACACTGTGGCCTTTATCGAGGGCATCAAGGCAAGCTACGAGGAGGAGCTCAACACCGTCATCGCCCAAAGCAGCCTGCTTCTGACGGGATATACCTCCGACGGCGTAAGACTTGTCCGCAGCCGTGAGACCAATATCGGAAACCTCTGCGCAGACGCCTACCGTGCCGTGGCGGGGGCCGACATCGGCCTTGTAAACGGCGGCGGCGTGCGTGCAGACATTGCCGCAGGCGGTGTGACCTACGCCGATATGATAGCCGTGCATCCCTTCGGAAACACCCTTTGTATGGTCGAGGCCACGGGAAGAGAGATAGTCGACGCCCTTGAGGTCTCGGTCTGCGAGGTCCAAAGCGAGTATGCCGCCGACGGCGCGGCCGTGGGTGAGAACGGAAGCTTTCTGCAGGTCTCGGGCATACGCTTTACCATCGATACCTCGGTGGAGTCGAGCGTGGTCTTTGACGAGAATTTTATGCTTGCCTCAATAGGTGAGAACAGAAGGGTAAAGGACGTCGAGGTGCTCGGAGACGACGGGGAGTATCACCCCATCGAGCTTGAGCGCACCTACACCGTCGCCTCCCACAACTACCTCCTTGCCGACAGCGGCTGCGGCCACTCCATCTTTTCCGACAACGTCTTTCTTATTGACAGGGCGATGTCGGACTACGAGGTGCTTATCACCTACGTTGCCGACATTCTCGGCGGCAATATCGGAGAGGAATACGCCGCAGCACAGGGAAGGATCACTGTGAAATAAACTTTTTGATCAAAATAATACCCGGCCTGCCTGTCAAGGAAGCCGGGTATTATTCTTTTTCAAATTTTATTATGTCGGATATGCTGCAGTCGAGGGCATAACAGAGGGCATCGAGCGTTTTTGTGCTTATTGCTTCACCCTTTTTCATTCTGTGGAGGGTGTTGGCGGAGAAGCCCTGCTTGAATATCAAGTTGTATTCGGTAATGCCCTTTTTTAAAAGAGTCTCATAAAACGGCTTGTAACTTATCATTTCATTCACCTATCTATATGATATCATGTTCAACCCTTTGACAATACTTAAAATATTGAGTATAATTTATCGAACTTCGGACATGCACATTGATTAAAAAGAGGTGATAAAGGGTGATAAAAAGGGTATTGGCGGTTATACTGTGCGTCGTGATCTGCCTGTGTGCGTTCGGCTGTACGGGGGAAGAAACTACACTTAAAAAATTTTACGATAAGGTTTCGGGAAATAAGCTGCTGTTGGATTTATTGGCGGAGAAGGTATACTCGGATGGGCGAGAATTGTTTGGCAGTGACGGATTTGGCGGAAGCATACAGGACGCTATGCGGTCTGCTCAAAGCGACAGAGCCGACGATATTAAAGAGATCAAGGCGGCCGATAATGAGATAGTGGAGATTTTTAGGTCGGTTAGGAAGTCAAAGTATTCTGAGCTTACCAAGAAGGTAATGGATGCATACAGCGCCTATCTTGAAGCGGTCACCGATGTCAGCGAGACGTTTGAGTCGTATTTAGACGTAACCCGGAGCCTTAAAAAGGAGCTTGAAAGACTTCTTCGGGAGCTTTCCTACGAGCTGTGAGCAATAAGAAAAAACACCTCTTCGAGGTGTTTTTTCTTATTGCAGTATGGATTTTGACATGTTATAATATCCGCAGAGAGTGGGGGTGTCGACCGAAAAAAGGTTATAGCAGACACTGACACACGACAATGCCTTTGACGAAACGGAAAGTCGGTATTTGGAAGAGAGATCTGCACATTTACAGAAAAATTCAGATAGAGGTGATATTGTGAGAATAATCTTTGAAGGAACAAGCCACGGAGTGCCGGAGGCAGGCAAAAAATGCGCCTGTACCCGCATAGAGGTGGGTGGCAGGAACTATTTTATCGATGCAGGTTGTGACCTTGCACAGGTCCTTGCAGACAAGCGTATTCCATTTGAGTCTGTCAGCGGAATATTCATCACCCACTCCCATATGGATCATTCGGTGGGTCTGCTTCCCTTCTATGCCATAACCTCCTGGTATTACAGAGAGGCCGATCCTCCCGTCTACGTTCCGGGTGAGAACCTTGTAAAGCTTGTGGGCCAATTCCTTGATGCATACGGCTACGAGCTTCGCCCGACCCAGAAGCTTGAGGTAGTCAGAGAGGGTACCTTCTTTGATGACGGTGTGTTAAAGGTAACTGCCATCAAGACCATGCATGCTCCCGATTCGCGTGCCTTCCTCGTCGAGGCTGAGGGTAAGAGGATACTCTTCTCGGGCGACATCAAGGGACCCGGCATTGACTTCCCCGACATTTACGACATCGATGCTGCGGTGCTCGAGGGCGCACATCTGTGGGTCAACGATTATGTCGACGAAATAAAAAAGCACAACATCCGCTCGGTATATATAAACCACTACGGCAACTATCTCGGACGTCCCAACAGCGAACGGTTTGTATACCTGCGTAATGCAATAGATCCTATTCCCGCCATGCTTACCACCGACGGGGCAGAGATCACACTTTAAAAAGGAGAGATAGATTTATGAATAAGCGTTTTGACAGATCAAAGCTCAACCTCGGCGTCTACTGTCTGGCTCCCTACGCAAGGACCGAAAAACACATCCGTGAGATAGCCGAAAGCGGACTGGACTTCGTCATAGGCGTAAACTATGACAAGCCTACCCTTGACCTCTTTGAGAAGTACGGCATCGGCGGCTTTGTAAACGGGATAGTCCCCGGCTGGTGGGGCGGTGACGGCGATAACGCAGGAAAGTTTGCCTCTACCCATCCCATCGAGGTCTACGAGCAGAAGGCCTCCGAATTTGTCGACCACCCCGCAATATGGGCAATAGACGTCGGTGACGAGCCCTCGGCACTCGACTTCCCCCACTACGGAAAGGTCATGGCAACGGTAGACAGACTCTTTGATAACCAGTTTGCCTACCTCAACCTCTATCCCAACTACGCATCGGTTGCCCAAAACACCGCCGACCAGACCGTAAGTCAGCTGGGTACTGCGACCTATGAGGAGCACATTGCAAAATACTGCGAGTGCGTCGAGTCGGACTACATCTGCTACGACTTCTACCTCTACTCCATAGACGTCACCCGTGCCTGCGAGAACCTCCGCATCGTAGCAGATGCCTGCCTTAAGAGCGGAAGAAGTATGTGGATAGTCCTGCAGGTCAACCACAACCGCCCCGAGGTCTGGATCTCGGCCGACAATATGCGCTTCCAGGCCTATACCGCTATGGCCTTCGGAGCCGAGAATATCACCTGGGCCTGCTACACCGCAGGCTGGTGGCACAACCAGATACTTGACGACAAGGGCGAAAAGACCGAGCAGTACGACAAGATGAAGACGGTCAACCACGAAATAAAGACCATCGCAAAGGAATATATGAAATACCGCCGTACTGCGACCCATTTCGTCGGCTTTGCGGGTACGCCCTGGCTTGAAAAGGTCAAGCAGGAGCCCGAGGAGTCCTTCTCCACCGGCGTTTTCCGCAACGTCAGAGCCGAAAACGGCGAGGCCGTCGTCGTAGGCCAGATGGTGTCCCGTGCGAACGACGGAAGCTACGCCCTCTTTGTCGCCGCGGCAGACGATCCCTACTGCGAAAATATAAAGACCTACCGTCTGCTCTTTGACTGCGACCGCACCGTCACCGCTCTGGGCGGCAACGGCGAGGTAGCCGTCGAGGACCTCGGAGAGGGCAAAAAGGCCGTCACCCTTCGCTCCAACGAAGGCGTACTCATAGTTGCAAAATAATGGAGGTAATGTTATGAATAAGCGTTTTGACAGATCAAAGCTCAACCTCGGCGTCTACTGCCTGGCTCCCTACGCAAGGAGCGAAAAACACATCCGTGAGCTCGCTGAGAGCGGACTGGACTTCGTCATCTGCGTAAACTACGACAAGCCCATGCTGGACCTCTTTGAAAAGTACGGCGTCGGTGCGTTCGTACACGGCATCGTCCCCGGCTGGGGCGGTGGCGGCGCAGGCAAGTTTGCCTCTACCCATCCCATCGAGACCTACGAGAAGAAGGCCTCCGAATTTGTCGACCACCCCGCAATATGGGCCGTTGACGTCGGTGACGAGCCATCGGCTCTCGATCTTCCCCACCACGGAAGGGTCATGGCAACGGTCGACAGGCTTTTTGAAAACCAGTTTGCCTACCTGAACCTCTATCCCAACTATGCCTCGGTCGCCGAAAATACCGATGAGCAGGCGCTCAGCCAGCTGGGTACTGCGACCTATGAGGAGCACATTGCAAAATACTGCGAGTGCGTCGAGGCGGACTATATCTGCTACGACTTCTACCTGTATGCCGTAGACGTCACCCGTGCCTACGAGAACCTCCGTGTCGTGTCCGACGCCTGCCTTAAGAGCGGAAGAAGTATGTGGATAGTCCTGCAGGTCAACTCAAACCGCCCCGAGGAGTGGATGTCGGAAGACAATCTGCGCTTCCAGGCCTATACCGCCATGGCCTTCGGAGCCGAGAATATTACCTGGGCCTGCTACACCGAAGGCTGGTGGCACAACCAGGTCCTTGACGACAAGGGCGAAAAGACCGAGCAGTACGATAAGCTCAAGACGGTCAACCACGAGATAAAGACCATCGCAAAGGAATATATGAAATACCGCCGTACCGCGACCCATTTCGTCGGCTTTGCGGGTACGCCCTGGCTGGAGGCGGTCAAGCCGGAGCCGATCGACTCTCTGTCGACGGGGGTCTTCCGCAACGTCAGAGCCGAAAACGGCGAGGCCGTTGTTGTCGGACAGATGGTGTCCCGTGCAAACGACGGAAGCTACGCCCTCTTTGTCGCCGCAGCCGACGATCCCTACGCCAAAGCCCCCAAGACCTACCGTCTGCTCTTTGACTGCGACCGCACCGTCACCGCCCTGGGCGGCAACGGAGAGG
>JAFXIT010000024.1 GCA_017532825.1 Clostridia bacterium | reverse complement strand
GTAGTAGATCTCGCCGAGGTCGCCGTTTTTGCAGGCACGCTTGAGATAGAGGCTGTCGGGACGGTAGCGGTTCTGATAACCGATGGTGAGCTTTTTGCCGGTGCGCTTTGCCGCTTCCACCATGGCACAGGCTTCGGCATAGGTGCGGGCCATCGGCTTTTCGCACATCACGTGCTTGCCGGCCTTAAGAGAGGCGATGGAGATCTCGCTGTGGGAACGGTTGGGGGTGCAGACGTGGACTACGTCGGGCTTTTCCTTCTCGAGTAGCTCACGGTAGTCGGTGTAGACCTTTGCGCCGGGGATGCCGTACTTGGCGGCGGCCGCAGAGGCGCGATCCTCGATAAGGTCGCAGAAGGCGATGAGGTCGACCTCACCCTTGAGGCTGGACAGAGCGGGGAGGTGCTTTCCGTTTGCTATACCGCCGCAACCGATGATAGCGGTTCTGAAATTTGCCATAAATCAAACATTCCTTTCCTTGTGGGCTTGTCTGCGTTTATTATATATTATGTGTAAAACTATTTCAAGCCTTATGTGTAAAAAAAGTCTGTCGAGTTTGTTAACAATTGCAAATATACAGTCAAAAAATGTATATACATAGCCGATGTATAACCGTAGAAAGGGGGATAAAACGGCTTCCGGAGCCGAGTTTTGCACATTTTCCACATAGTTTTCCACGCTGATACGGGCTTTGAAAGGATTGTATATACGGTATAATCCTGCATCGGTGTAACTTGCAAATTTGACGAATGTATTGTATAATTAACTCTGTATAATTCCGTATTGCGGGAGAAGGGAGGCAGTTCGATGAAAAGAGGCCTAAGGCTGGTTATCATATTCACCGTTATGGCAACGGTGCTTTGCGGCTGCTCTCTGGGAAACACCTCCGAGCTGCTGTCTCTTCCCGACCCTTCGCCGGAGCATGCGGCCCTTCTCTCGGCCGTCGAAAGCCAGACCCGCCAGGGCTGGGAGTTTGCATCCCCCCTCAACGGAGAGAACCGTTCCACCATGCAGTCGGTCGACTTTTATTCCGACGGCATCCCCGAAACGGTGGTGTTCCTGCGAAAGCCTAACGAAATGCGCCTTCGCATGGCTGTTTATGCCAAGACAGGCAGTCAGGGGTACCGTTTGGCCTTTTCCGTTGACTGCTCGGGAAACCAGTTTGATATGGCGGATTTTGCCGATCTCAACGGAGACGGTAACACCGAGATAGTAGTGGGACTGCGAAGCGGAAGCAGTGCGCTTATGAGCATCAGCGTATATACCGTCGAAAACGATACCGTCCGCAGCGTTTTCGATACGTCCTACACAGCCGCAGCTCTGAGCGATATGACCCGCAACGGCATTAAGGAGCTTCTCGTTGTAAACTACGCAGACAGGGCCTTTGCAAGACTTTATTCCTTCGGTCGGGCCGACTGCTCGGCGGCTCTGCTGGGCGAGGCACCGCTTTCCCCCAATATGTCAAAGCCGGGAGAGCTGATACTCGGAATGTTCAACGAAAGGACCGCAGGCGCCGTTGTCGAGGGAAGCTACGTCGAGCACGGCTCTACGGTGTATATCTCCGATTATCTTGCCTATACCGAAAACGGCCTTGAAAACCTCTCTTACAGTGAGTTTTTCGGCTATTCCTACACCACCGTGCGCAACGAGAATGTCGTAAGCTGCGATATAAATTTTGACTCCTACCTTGAGTTTCCCATCGTGACCCCCGAGCCAAACGGAGGAACGGCGGGCAAATATATAAGCTGGTACCGCTATGACAGCCGAGGGGATCTGTCCTTCCTCTGTGCAAGCTACGGTTCGACGGCCGACTCGTGGTACTTCCTCTATCCCGAATCCTGGAGGGGAAGGGTCTATACCCGACACTCTGCGGACGGGGACGGAGGGGAGCTTACCGAATTTGTCTACGATCATCAGGGCAGCTCCTGCGTGCTGCTGTCGGTATATCTATATCCGCACCTGACCGATGCAGAGGTCGCCTCGGGCGGCGGAACGAGGACGTTTATAACCGACAAGGCGGGAAATCTCGTGTACGCACTGATCGGAGCCCCGTCTCTGCAGATACCCTCCGAGATGCTCGTAAGATCCTACGGCGACGTAAAAAGAAGCCTTGCGGCGGTCAATTCCTACGGCGAGGCCTTCCTCGCAGCAAGATAAAAGGAGGTATATCGGCTTGAAAAAGGTAATGGTACTTGAAGACGAAAAGGCCATAAGCGAATTTGTGGTAATAAACCTCAAGCGCTCGGGCTATGAGCCGCTTGTAGCATCTACGGGCGAGCAGGCGTTGTCGCTTGTCAGAGAAAACCCCGATATACTCGTGGCACTGCTTGACGTTATGCTTCCCGATATAGACGGGTATGAGGTCTGCAGACGTATACGTGAGATGGGACGGCAGATGGGCATAATAATGGTCACCGCCCGCTCCCAGGAGATGGACAGGGTAACGGGACTTATGATAGGGGCGGACGACTACGTCACCAAGCCCTTTTCCACCACCGAGCTTATTGCAAGGGTGGACGCCCTTGTCAGACGTCTCTCGCCCCACCTGGCAGAGGGAAATTCGGAACAGAAAAACGAGCGTGAGCTGACTGTGGGTGAGTTCCGCCTCGACCTTAAAAACCGAACGGTATACAAAAAGGGTGTGCCCATAGAGCTGACCCAGACCGAGTTTGCGGTGCTGAAATATATCCTTGGCAAGAGGGGAGAGGCCGTCTCCCGTGACGAGCTGATGAGCAGCATCTGGGGAGAGGAATACGTCGGCGATTCCAAAATAGTCGACGTCAACCTCCGACGGCTGAGGGTAAAGCTTGAGGACGACCCTGCCGAGCCTCGGCATCTGGTCGCAGTGTGGGGACTTGGGTATAAATGGGTCGACTGACCCCGTAACGAAGGATTCCGAGGAGGTGAGCGGCAGTGCCGATGAAGGGTATAACCCGCAGATGGTTCCTAAACAACTATATGCTGATACTGTTGAGCCTTGTCGCTGCGGTCACGGTATTCGGTCTTGCCATACGCTACTTTTACTACAGCAACATCACCTCCACCCTTGTCGAGCGTGCAAAGGCCAACGCCGACATGACGTACAGCTATATAGGCAATACCCCCGAGGAATTCAACAGCGGAGCCAGGCGCTACGCAATGGATTTTGAAGCGAAAAACAGAATGGAGCTTCAGGTGGTTTCCAGAGAAGGGGAGGTAATATGCTCCTCGACCGACTCCCTGCTGTCTGGATTTGTCCCGGGTACTCCCGACGTTGGCGAGGCGCTTGACGGTCTTGACGCCGAGAACTACGTCGGCAGGGACTCGCTTACCGGGCAGAGGGTGCTTTCGGTGTCTGTGCCGGTATACCTTTCGAGCGGAGAGCCTGCGGGGGTGTTAAGATACGTCACGGGGCTTGAAAATATAAACCGAGCCATAACCCGTCTTGTACTGGTGGCGGTTGCCATTGCGGCAGGGATAGCGGTCTTTGTTCTGATCTCAAACCGCTACTTCATAAAGACCATAGTATCGCCCATTCGTGAGATAAACCGAGTTACCAAAAAGATCGCCGCCGGAGAGTACGGCGTTACCATACAAAAGAGCTTTAACGACGAGGTCGGCGAGCTTGCCGAGGCGATAAACTTTATGTCGGTGGAGACCGAGCGGAGCATAAAGGTCAAAAACGACTTTATCTCGTCGGTATCCCACGAGCTTCGCACCCCGCTTACGGCCATATCGGGCTGGGCGGATACCCTCCTTGCAGGCGGTATCGACCCCGAGAGCACCGAGGGCAGAGGCCTTGCGGTCATTGCAAACGAAACGGCAAACCTCCGTCGGATGGTCGAGGAGCTGCTTGACTTTTCGAGGATGGAATCGGGGCGGCTCAAGATAAGCCTTGCACCCATGGACGTTGCCGCCGAGCTTGCCGATGCCATATTTATGTTTGAGCAGCGGCTCAAGCAGGACGGTATAGTGGTCTTTTACCACGAGGAGATAGGAAACGCCGTAATATCGGGCGACAGGGGAAGGCTCAGGCAGGTCTTTGTCAACATAATGGACAACGCCAGGAAGTATTCTCCCCCTCAAAGCTCGCTTGAGGTGGTCATCACCGCAAAGGACGATAAATATGCGGTGATCAAATTCGTCGACCACGGCGAAGGCATTGCCCCGGGCGATCTGCCACACGTCAAGGAAAAGTTTTACAAGGGCAAGACCAACCGCCCCGGAAGCGGCATAGGCCTTGCGCTGTCGGACGAGATAGTTTCCCTTCACGGGGGCAGACTGGACATAGAAAGCACACTTGGAATGGGGACGACGGTCACCGTCACCCTACCGTTGTATAAAAAATGAGAGAAGGAACGAAATGTCTGAAAAATGCTGTAAGATAAAGACCATGATAGGTGGACAGGCACTTATCGAGGGGATCATGATGCGGGGACCCGACAAGACCGCTACCGTCCTTTTAAAGAGCGACGGTAGCCACGTATGCAGAGAAAAGGAATATATTCCTCCCAAGAAAAAGTGCTTCCTTTTCGGCTGGCCGATAATACGCGGCGTTGCCGCCTTCGTCGGCTCGATAGGCGGAGGAATGTCGGAGCTTTTATGGTCTGCCGACAACGTCGAGGTAGCCGAGGAGGAAGAGCCCTCCAAGTTTGACGCCTGGATAGAGAAAAAATTCGGCATGGAAAAGGCCCAGAAATTTCTTATGGGCTTTGCCGTGGCACTGGGAATACTCCTGCCCATCGGTCTGTTTATACTCCTGCCCTCCCTTATTACCGACCTTATCGCCCCGATATTCCCAAACGTTGCCCTGAGGGCACTGTCGGAGGGTGTGATCAAGATAGCGATATTCCTCATCTTTTTGTGGCTGAGCTCACGTATGGGCGAGATGAAGAGGCTCTATGCCTTCCACGGTGCAGAGCATAAGACCATCCATTGCTACGAGGCAGGGGAGGAGCTGACGGTCGAAAACGTCAGACGGCACACCCGCCGCCACCCCCGTTGCGGAACGAGCTTCCTTTTCGTGGTAATACTGATCTCGGTGCTTGTCTACTCCTTTATCCGCATCGAAAACGTATGGCTGAGGATGGTCCTTCGCATAGCCCTTCTTCCGCTTGTTGTGGGCATATCCTACGAGTTTAACCGTCTTGTGGGCAGATACGACAACTTCCTTACCAAGCTTCTCCGTCTGCCAGGCATCGCCCTTCAGGGCATCATCACCAACGAGCCCGACGACGATATGATAGCAGTTGCCATAGACGCCCTTGAACGGGTCATTCCGGAGGAGAAAGGCGCCGACAGATGGTAACGACCCTCGAAAGCCTCCGCACACTGCTTGCCTCACGCCTTCCCGAGGGGACGTCCGCTCTGGAGATAAAGGAGCTGTGCTGCCATGCGGCGGGGGTGGAGCGCTCAAGATACCTAAGTTCCCTAAAGGAGTCCTTTGAGATAGACCCCCGGGAGCTTGAGGACTGCATAGCCCGTATGTCGCAGGGCGAGCCCATCGCCTACATACTTGGACAGTGGGACTTTATGGACTATACCTTCACCGTCGACCGCCGTGCCCTTATCCCAAGGGACGACAGCGTTGCGGTGATATATACCGCAGTTGAATGCCTGCGTATCTCCGACCGCTCAAAAACGATACGCCTGCTCGATCTTTGCTGCGGGAGCGGGGTGCTGGGAATAAGCCTTGCCCTCAAGCTTCGGGACGCAGGCTTTAAATGTGAGCTTACCCTTGCCGATATTTCCGACGAAGCCCTCTCGCTTACTGCCGAGAATGCAAGAAAATTAGAGGTGGAGGCGAGGATAGTAAAGGTCGATGCGCTCTCAAACGAGCCCGACGTCGGCAGCTTTGAGGCGATAATATGCAATCCTCCCTATATCCGCAGGGGGGATATCGAGGGGCTTGACCCTTCGGTCAGGGACTATGAGCCGATGCTCGCCCTTGACGGCGGACCCGACGGACTGATATTCTACCGTGCGGTGTCGGAAAATTTCAAGAAATGCATAAGCCGCGGCGGCTTTCTCATCTTTGAAGTCGGCTACGACCAGAGCCGTGAGGTCTGCGATATAGTCAGAGGCTGCGGATATGGCGACGTAGGCGTAAGAAAGGACCTTTCGGGTATCGAGAGGGTGGTCTGGGCGAGGCGCTGATATAAGATATTGGAGGGACAGGTGTGGATATAAGGGACTCGGAGAGCTTTTTTGACCGACTTTTTTCGCAACCGCTTGTCAGGCTGACCCTTTCGGGGGGCAGGGGAGAGTACACCCGTGCGGTGTTCCGCCCGGTAAAGCTTAAGGGCGGCGAGGCCGTACAGATAGAAAAATATACCTCTACCCAGGTGTTCCACGAAAACCTTTCGTCCGACCTGGCCGCCGCACGTGCAAAGGAGCTTTTTGCCGAGTTTACCTTTGCCGACGGGGCAAATTCTGCCTGCACCCTCTCTATGCGTCGGACCAAGAGCGGAAAGATACTCTCCACCGTCAAAAACGTCCAAAACACCAGAGAGGTAAAGAGCCACGACCGTGAAAAGCTCCGCCTGCTTCCCGAGGGTGTACCCGTACCCGCACTGCGTGATCTTGGGGTAATGACCCCCGAGGGCGAGATAGTCAAGGGGATGTACGATAAGTACTGCCAGATAAACCGCTTTCTGGAGATCGTCGACGATGCGGTTTCGGCCGACCCCCGCGATAGCTGGAACATCTGCGATTTCGGATGCGGAAAGTCCTATCTGACCTTCGTTTTGTACTATTATTTCACCGAAATAAAGAAGACCAAGGTGACCATGACGGGGCTTGACCTTAAGCGGCAGGTCATCGAAAACTGCAACGCCATTGCAAAAAAATACGGCTACGACGGACTTTCCTTCCGTTGCGGAGACGTCAAGGACGTCATCGGAGAGCTTTCTCCCGATATGATAATAACCCTTCACGCCTGTGATACCGCCACCGACTACGCCCTTGCGGCTGCAGTTGAGGGGAGGACGGATTATATCCTTTCGGCACCCTGCTGTCAGCACGAGGTAAACGCACAGATATCTCCATCGGGCTATAAGCCCATAAGCTGCTACGGGATCTTAAAGGAGCGCTTTGCCGCCCTTGCGACCGATGCCGTGCGGGCAAGGTGTCTTGAATACGTCGGATACGAGACCTCGGTGCTTGAGTTTGTCGACTTCGAGCATTCCCCCAAAAACCTTATGATACGTGCAAAACGAAGGGGAGGGGTAAGCCCCAAAACGTCGGCCGAGCTGAAAAAGGAGATAGAGGACTTCTGCACCGAGCTCTCGGTAAGACCTCTTATAACCAAGCTGCTTGGGGTCTTTTAGAGCCTTTCGTTAAATTTAACAAAATAGCCTAAAGAAAAAATTTTTTAATGTAAAGTTTTCTATTGACATTTTCCTTCGATTGCTTTAAAATTTGTGTAACCCAAAACAAGATTTTATCGGTGTAATTCAGCGAGTGATCGCGGGAGGAACATTCATAGTTTCGCACAATATCATATAGGCCGCTGTTTAAGGCAGTGGCAAATATTCATTGTCTGCTGTGTGTGTTCCCGATGTGAGCTCATAGTTCAAAGGGATATCCGCAGGACATTTCCTGCGGATTTTTGTTTATTGTGAAAGGAGCGGATCGGAATTGGCCAATACCAAGCTTCCTGCCCACATTGCGGCACGTTTTTCCGAACGTGCTATTGACCCGGAGGGCATTCTCCGTTACGTAAAGGGCGATATGTCCATCGACCGAAGCTACGTGGACAAGATATTCGCCTACGACAGTGAAAATCTCTACGAGATGACGGGCATCGAGCACGTCGTCCAGGTCAGGTCTGCAAAAAAACTGGCGGCCGAGTTTGAGGTCAGCGATTTTTCGGTCAGACCCTTGAGCGACATCGGCCGTCTCACCATCGACCAGATGATCTCCAGCGGACGTATGGTCTCCGAGACCGAGGACGGCAGGCTTGAGGAGCTTGCGGTATTCTCCGTGGGCCGCAGCAACGCCTTTGAGATATTTGCAAAGAACCTCAACCAGTTCTCAAACCGTACCGGTGAGGACGACGATGGTCCCATTGCCGAGGAGCCGGAGCTGTTCTGCCCCAAGTGCGGCACAAGATATCCCGACACCAACCGCAAGATATGCCCCAAGTGCCTTTCAAGGTCTGCTCTGACCTTCCGTATCATCGGGCTTTTCAGAAAGTATATCCCCCATGCGGCGATAATACTGTTTATGCTGCTGCTTGACTCTGCGGTCAACATCTTCTCCCCCTACCTCTCGGTATCGCTGATATACGATAAGGTACTGGTCGACGAGTCGGTGCAGGCCGCAGGCGGCACTATGTACTTCGGGATCGACCTCTTCCACGAGATCGGTCTTGTCGTGCTGGCGCTTCTTGGCGTAAGGGCGTTAAACCACCTGCTCATAATCATCCGCAACCGCTTTACCGCCGCCACCGTACCCAAGGTCGTAAACGACATGAAGATGCGCATCTTTGAGTCCATGCAGCGCCTTTCGGTCGGCTTCTATACCAGTAAGCAGACCGGCTCGCTTATGTACCGTGTCACCGGCGACTCCAACAACATCTACAACTTCTTTATAAGCGGTATTCCCTCACTGCTTTGGAGCGTTACGATATTCATCGGCGTTCTGACGATGATGTTTACCATCAGCGTCAAGCTCACCCTTATCGTCATTCTCTCGGTACCGGTGATCGTCGGACTCTATATGTTCCTTGGCCGCTACTACCGCAGCTTCTACCATCACTACTACGTCCACGCCTCAAGGATGAACTCCCTGCTTTCGGACTCTCTCTACGGACAGAAGGTCATTAAGGCCTTCACTCAGGAGGATTCCGAGAACGACCGCTTCTCGGCTCACTCCGATAACGTCAACAGCTCCCTGACCAACCTCTCGGTCTCCCAGACCACCACCTATCCTATGGTCAGTATGATCATGAGATTTACCACCTGCATACTGCTCATCTTCGGAACGGTAATGGTCATAAAGGGTGAGCTCAAGGTCGGTCTGCTGCTGACCATGTCCAACTACCTGGGAATGCTCTTTAACCCCCTGAGCTTCTTTTCCAACATCGCAAACTGGTGGGCCAGCTGTACCGACTCGGCTCAGCGCGTCTTTGAGATAATGGACGCCCAGACCGACGTTCCCGAGCCCGAGGATCCCGTACACGTCGAAAGACTTAAGGGCGACTTTGAGGCAAAGGACGTCATGTTCGAGTACGAACCGGGACATCCCATCGTCAGAAGCCTGTCTGCCACCGTCAAGTCGGGTCAGATGCTTGGTATCGTCGGTAAGACGGGAGCGGGCAAGTCGACCTTTGTCAACCTCCTTGCAAGGCTTTACGACCCTGTTGAGGGTCAGATAACCCTTGACGGCCACGATCTTAAGTCGATCGCCACGGCTGACCTCCGCCGCAATATCGGCATAGTTTCCCAGGACATATACCTCTTTGTAGGCAGTATAGCCGACAATATCCGCTACGCCAAGCCCGATGCAACGATAGATGAGGTCATCGCCGCAGCCAAGGCGGCATGCGCCCACGACTTCATCATCAAGATGCCCGACGGCTACGAGACGAGGGTCGGCGCAGGCGGACAGGGCCTTTCGGGCGGTGAGCGCCAGAGGGTGTCCATCGCAAGGACGATGATCCAAAACCCCTCCATACTCATCCTTGACGAGGCTACCGCCGCAATGGATACCGAGACCGAAAGAAACATTCAGATGTCGCTGACCCAGCTCCAGCAGGGCAGAACTACCATCGCCATTGCCCACCGTCTCTCCACCCTCCGAGACGCCGACAAGCTGGCGGTCATCGACAAGGGCAGGGTAATAGAATACGGTACCCACCAGGAGCTGCTTGATCTCAAGGGAACGTATTACAAGCTCTACTCCCTCCAGATGGAAGCCTTGAGCTTCATAGGAATAAAGTAACGGAAAGGAAACGTGACGGTTATGGAAAGCAAAGTAAGACTGGATTCACTCGCCGACGTGAAATATATCGACCCCAACGAGGCTCGCTTCTACATCGAAAACGACAACTTCCTCTGCCTTGAGTATCAGGGAGAGACCTACAAAAATCTCAAGCTGCACAAGGCAATGCCCTACACCTTCCCCGACGATTACATATCTGTCCAGGATATGGACTCCAAGGAGATCTTCTTTATCCGCTCCCTCTACGCCTTCAGCCAGGAGCAGGCAAAGATCCTTGCAAATGAGCTCAGCAAGAGATACTTCTGCCCCAAGATACTCTCCATCCCCTCGGTCAAGAACAAGATGGGTTATCTCTACTTTGAGGTCAAGACCGACTCGGGCGACAAGACCTTTGCCGTCAGAGACGTGACCCACAATCTCCGCCGCATAAACGACGGTGCAAGGCTGCTGATCGTAGACGTCGACGGCAACCGCTACCAGATAGACGACGTGGCGAAGATGGCCGCCGCAGACTTTAAGAAATTAGAGCCCTACCTGCTGTAAGAAAGGGAGGTCACGGTATGAGACTTCGGTTTGCGCCGCCGCCCGCGCTTGAACAGCAGCTTGCGGATGCGGTGTATATCGTCCCCATAGATATGGGTTTTGACGGCGAAGCCGCAGAGGGCGTCGTTGTCATAACAAAAGAAAACAAATTGGAGACCTATGAAAACGACCGCCTTGTGCAGTCGCTTGATGCAAAGTCTCTGGAGGACATCAGGATAAACCTTGCCGTAGGCTGTGCCTCTATGACTGCCGTGTCGGACGGAACGAGCGTTATGATCGCCCGTTTTACCTCCAGACACGTCGAGCGTCTTGCCGAGCTGCAAAGGGTCATAGGTATCTACAAAAACCACAACGTCTGGATCGAGCCCGACGAGAACGACGAGAAGATCTGCCTCAAGTGCGGCAAGCGCCTCATTGCAGGCACCCGCATCTGCCCCTTCTGCGCCAAGAACTCCTCGGTGTTCAAAAAGGTGTTCTCCCTTCTTAAGCCCTACGTAAAGCCCGTATTGGCGGCTATGTCGCTGCTGCTGCTTTCGTCGATAGTAGGTCTTATATCCCCCATGATCAACCGTGTGTGGATCGACGATTATCTGGTGCCGGGAGCATCCATACTCATGGCCATACTGATAGTCATTGCCATACACGTCTGCCAGTTTGGAAACATACTTATCTCCATCTGGTCCAGCCGTATCTCGATACGCGTTGGTAACAAGATGTCAAACGACCTGCGTACGATGACCTACGCAAAGGTCCAGAGGCTTAGCGAAAGCTCCCTCAATAAGCGCACCCCCGGTGACCTGATGTACCGTATCACATCCGATACGGCGGTGGTTCAGAGCTTTGTCACCGGTACGGTACAGACCCTGCTTCTCTACTCGGTCACGATAGTGGCGGTTCTGTTCATAATGGTATTTACCAACTGGCGTCTTACCCTGCTTGCACTCTCGCCGGTACCCTTTATGGTGCTTTCGATAATCATGTACCGCCGTACGGTCAACCTCAGCAACGCCAGGGTATGGCGTTGGTCCAGCCGCTCCACCTCCATTCTTTACGATATAGTCCGCGGTATCCGTGTAGTAAAGAGCTTCGGTAGCGAGGAACGTGAGGTAGAAAAGTACAGAAAGGTCTCCCGTAAGCTTTCGGAAGTCACCGAAAAGAACGAAAAGCTCTGGGGTACGCTCGGTCCTCTGCTCAGCTTTATCATGGGTCTTGGCGAAATGCTGGTGCTCTACTTCGGAGGTAGAGAGATCATCGGCGGAAATATGTCCATCGGTGAACTCTTCCAGTTCAGCGCCTACCTCGGAAACATCTACGGACCGCTTAGCTTCCTGACCATCTTCCCCAAGTCGCTCACCGCCTTCTTTACCTCCTCGGCAAAGCTCTTTGAGATACTTGACGAGGAAGAGGAGTACGCCTCCGAAGAAGCCGAAGCTATGGAGATCAAGGGACATATTCAGTTTGAAGACGTCTACTTCGGATATAACTCCTACGAGCCGGTCATCAAGGGTGTTACCTTTGACATCAAGCCGGGTGAGATGATAGGTGTCGTCGGCCCCTCGGGCGTCGGTAAATCGACCCTTATAAACCTCATCATGCGCTACTACGACGTTACCGGCGGCCGTCTGCTGATAGACGGTGTCGACATACGCGACATATCCCAGCACACCCTGCGTGAGAACATAGGCGTCGTTTTCCAGGAGACCTTCCTCTTTGCGGGAACGATCTACGATAACATCGCCTACGCCAAGCCCGGTGCCTCTCCCGAGGAGGTCTTTGCCGCTACACGTGTTGCAAACGCACACGAGTTCATCATCAAGATGCCCGACGGCTACAACACCAAGCTCGGCGACAGCGGATATACCCTCTCGGGCGGTGAACGCCAGCGTGTTGCAATAGCAAGAGCAATACTCCGCAACCCCGCCATCCTCATCCTCGACGAGGCGACCTCCGCTCTCGACACCGAGACCGAGCACCTCATCCAGGAGGCTCTGGAGCGTCTTGTCAAGGGCAGAACGACCTTCGCCATTGCCCACCGTCTTTCCACCCTTCGCCACTCTACCAAGCTCCTTTGTATAAAGGACGGTAAGGTAGCCGAAATGGGAAGCCACGACGAGCTGATGGCCAAGGAGGGTGTCTACTACAACCTCGTTATGGCCCAGCGTGAGACAAGCAAGATAGACAAGGACAAGAAAGAAGACTAAATAAAAAGCAGTGAGACCGCTTGGCCTCACTGCTTTTTTTAAACCGTCAGAGTACCGTTTTGATCTTCGATGAGGATAAATATGACCTCGTCGTCACCCGTTTTTGCGTTGATATAGAAAAGGTAGTGCCGTCCGTTTTCGTCGGCGCAGAGAAATTCGTAGCATAAAAGCTCGTTTTCGCCCTGCGAGGGTACTATGCACAGCCGTCCCTCCTCCAAAGAGGGGAGGGGAAGCAGTGCCGAGGCCTGCTCAAGGGAGAGCGTCGCCGAAAGCTCTCGGGCGGTATGGTTGTTTAGATATCCTTCGGCGTTGAGATAGGTCACCCGTCCGCTGTCAAGGCTGACACCGACCTGAATCAGGTCGGGATAGCATATCACACCGTCCTGACTGTATGCAAAGTTTATATAGCAGATGCCGCCCGCATCGTAGAAGTAGGAGGGCACCATGGAATCGTATCCAAGCTCACCCAGAAAATCCTCTGCAGCCTTTGCGGCATCCTCGTTGGTTATTGCAGCCTCACCCGGGACGGTAGACTCGTAGAAGCCCAATATATGCCCGCCGATCCCCGTCACCGTCACGAAGCTGTCCCCCTGCCCAAAGCAGTAAAGGACGTTGCTTTCGTCCTCAGTCTTGTAAAGAAGCTCGACCTGCCCACCCAAAAAGTCTGCCGCAGTTCTGCCCGCACGCTCCTGCGAGACCGCTTCGCCCTTTTGAACGTATACGGGGGTGTGCTTGGTTATGTGGTCGGAATAGGGACCGTCGTAGATAAGTGTGGGGCTTTCGGGAAGTGCCGATTCAATGTCGGAAAGCCCCGAGGAAAAGCCTGCAAGGTCGTCGGGCGTTGCGCCGAAGAAGCCCTCGGCAACGCTCGAATCGTAGAGGGCGGAAAGCTCGTCGGCCATTTTGGATGCCGTCTGCGAGAGCGAGGTCAGGCCTGCACGGTCGGTGTCGGACAGCTCGCCGCCTGCGGCGGCCTTTTTGGAAAGTGAGAAGCAGTAGGCTCCTACCTGCGAGAGAAAGCCCGAGGTCCTGTCAAGCGACAGATCGGAGACCGGTAGGGAGGCAAGCGCCCTCTTTGCAAGCTCTGCCTGCCGCCAGATGTCGTTTGAAAGGGTGAGCATCATACCGTTGGAGCGGGCGTAGATACTCTTTGAGAGGTCGTTGTCAATGCTTCGCAGACACTCGCTGACCTCGAAAAGGGTATTGCGGCAGCTCTGCTGGTATGCATCCTCATACTGCCTTACAAGGCTTTGGGAGCTGACGGCAAAGCCGGCCGTCGCAACGAGGGCCGCCGTTATTACCACCGAATATATCACAAGCCAATTTTTCTTCATATCAAAACATCTCCTTTGATGTAAATAATGCCCTGTTTCGGAGAACAGTATACTTGACATAAAGGCCAAAATGATATATAATTAATCAAATAATGCCATTATAGCATTATCGGAAATTACTATATAAAGAGGTATTGCAGTATGGAAAACTACGATGAGCTGCGTACGCTGCGGCACACGGCGTCGCACATTATGGCTCAAGCCGTCAAAAGACTTTTCCCCGACGTTCGCCTGGCTATAGGCCCTGCGACCGACAACGGGTTTTATTATGATTTCGATACCGAGCGAACTTTCACCGCCGAGGATCTTGAAAAGATCGAAGCCGAGATGAAAAAGATCGTCAAGGAAAACCTGCCCATCAAGCGTTTTGAGCTCCCCAGAGACGAAGCCCTTGCGCTGGTCAGGGAGATGGGCGAGCCCTACAAGGAGGAGCTCATCAACGACCTTCCCGAGGGTGAGGTCATCAGCTTCTATCAGCAGGGCGAGTTTACCGACCTCTGCGCAGGCCCCCACCTCCGCTACACCGGAAGCGTCAAGGCCTACAAGCTTCTCAGCGTGACCGGCGCATACTGGCGCGGAAGCGAGAAGAATAAGATGCTCAAGCGCATCTACGCCACCGCCTTCAAGACCAAGGATGAGCTCGCCGCACATCTTGAGGCACTTGAAGAGGCAAAAAAGAGAGACCACAATAAGCTCGGCAGAGAGCTTGAATACTTTACCACCGTCGACGTTATCGGTCAGGGTCTGCCCATCCTTCTGCCCAAGGGCGCAAGGGTCATCCAGCTTCTCCAGAGATTTGTCGAGGACGAGGAGGAGAGAAGGGGATACCTGCTTACCAAGACTCCCCTTATGGCCAAGCGTGATCTCTACCGCATCTCGGGACACTGGGATCACTACCTTGACGGTATGTTCGTCCTGGGCGACCCCAACGATGAGGAAAAGGAGTGCTTTGCACTCCGTCCCATGACCTGCCCCTTCCAGTATCAGGTCTTCCTCAACCGTGCAAGGTCCTACCGTGACCTGCCCATGCGCTTTGGCGAGACCTCGACCCTTTTCAGAAACGAGGAATCGGGCGAGATGCACGGCCTTATCCGTGTCCGCCAGTTTACCATATCCGAGGGCCACATCGTCTGTACCCCCGAACAGCTTGAGGATGAATTCAAGGGCTGTGTCGAGCTGGTACAGTTCATGATGAAGTCGGTCGGCTTTGAAAACGACATCACCTTCCGCTTCTCCAAGTGGGATCCCGAAAACCGTGAAAAGTATATCGGTACCGAGGAGCAGTGGGCCGAGGCCGAGGGCATGATGGAAAAGATCCTCGACGGTCTGGGAATAAACTACTCCGTCGGCGTCGGCGAGGCCGCATTCTACGGTCCTAAGCTCGACATCCAGATGAAGAACGTCTTCGGCAAGGAGGACACCCTCGTCACCATCCAGATCGACCAGATGCTCGCCCCGAAGTTCGGCATGGAGTATACCGACAGGGACGGCACCAAGAAGTCCCCCTATATCCTCCACCGCACCTCCCTTGGCTGCTACGAGCGTACCCTCGCCCTGCTGATAGAGAAGTACGCAGGAGCACTTCCCATGTGGATGGCTCCCGAGCAGGTAAGGATACTGCCCATCACCGACCGCTGCATCGACCGTGCCTACGAGGTCGCCACCGAGCTCAGAGCCGCAGGACTGAGGGTCGAGGTCGACTCCAGAAGCGAGAAGATAGGCTATAAGATCCGTGAGGCCCAGATGCAGAAGCTTCCCTATATGCTCATGATCGGCGACAAGGAGATCGCCGAGGGCACCCTCTCGGTCAGGACCCGCGGCGGACAGGACCTCGGTGCACATACCCTTGAACAGTTCCTTGAGCTTGTCAAGACCGAGGCAGCACCTCCCCGTTCCGGCGTGAGCAGGTAGCATTAAAAGTTAACAGTAGATTAAATCGTTCGAACAATTTTAACAATTAGGGCGATTTGTACAAATTCAACCCCGTGTTTTTGGTTAAAAAGCCACTATACGGGGTTGAGTTTTTGTGGTATAGTATATAAGCTTAATATAGCGATTTGATTATTGGAGGCTAAATACATGGCAAATGTAAAGCTGCAGGGTATATACAAGAAGTACCCCGGTGGAGTCGTAGCCGTTTCCGACTTCAACCTCAACATCAAGGATAAGGAATTCATCATTCTCGTCGGTCCTTCCGGCTGCGGTAAGTCCACCACTCTCCGTATGATCGCCGGTCTTGAAGAGATCACCGAGGGCGAACTGCTCATCGGCGATAAGCTCGTCAACGATATCCCCCCCAAGGACAGAGACATAGCAATGGTTTTCCAGAACTACGCTCTGTATCCCCATATGTCCGTTTTCGACAACATGGCCTTCGGCCTTAAGCTCCGCAAGACTCCCAAGGAGGAGATCAAGCGCCGCGTCGAAGAAGCCGCTAAGATCCTCGATATATCCCACCTGCTCGACAGAAAGCCCAAGGCTCTCTCCGGCGGTCAGAGACAGCGTGTCGCTCTGGGCCGTGCTATCGTCCGTAACCCGAAGGTCTTCCTTCTCGACGAGCCTCTGTCCAACCTCGACGCTAAGCTTCGTGCACAGATGCGTACCGAGCTGACCCTCCTCCACCAGAGACTGCAGACCACCTTCATCTACGTTACCCACGACCAGGTCGAGGCTATGACCATGGGTACCCGTATCGTCGTTATGAAGGACGGCTTCATTCAGCAGGTCGCCAGCCCCCAGACCCTCTACGATAACCCCTGCAACCTCTTTGTCGCAACCTTCATCGGTTCGCCTCAGATGAACATATTCGAAGCCACCGTCCTTGACGAGAACGGCTCGACCTACCTCAAGTTTGAGGATTCCAAGATCCTGCTGCCCGAAGAAAAGGGCCGCAACCCCGAGGTTCTTGCCTACGCCAACAAGGAGATCCTCGTCGGCATCCGTCCCGAGTGTATGAACAACGAGCCCTCCTTCATCGAAGCCAACCCCGAAGCCGTCGTCAACTTTGACGTCGAGGTCGTTGAGCTTCTCGGCTCCGTTACCTACCTCTACCTCAAGACCGGTGAGGTCAACTTCACTGCCAGCGTATCGCCCAGAACCGTCGCCTCCGTCGGCGAAAAGGTCAAGATCGCCTTCGATACCAGCCGTATCCACCACTTCGACAAGGATACCGAGCAGGTCATCGCCGGCCAGCAGTAAGCTTTTACTTCAAAGCGTCCCGAATTTTCGGGACGCTTTTTTTATACTCAAAAAATTTATTTTAATACTGACAAGCCCCTGCGTTTATGGTATAATAGACAAAAATTACATCCCTTTCGGGAATGGTAAAAAATGAGCAAGGTGATTTAAAATGGTAAAGATCGAAATGGAAAACGGCGGGGTCATCACCCTCGAGCTTTCTCCGGAGGCTGCTCCCATAACCGTTGCAAACTTTGAAAAACTGGTAGGAGAGGGCTTTTATAACGGCCTTACCTTCCACCGTGTCATCGCAGGCTTTATGATCCAGGGCGGAGATCCCCTCGGAAACGGTATGGGCGGAAGCGATGAGAAGATAAAGGGCGAATTTGCCGCCAACGGCGTTGCCAACCCCATCTCCCACAAGAGAGGTGTCATCAGCATGGCACGCGCCCAGAACCCCAACTCCGCATCCTCCCAGTTCTTTATAATGCACGCTGACGGCGAATTCCTCGACGGTCAGTACGCCGCCTTCGGCCACGTTACCTCGGGTATTGAGGTAGTTGACGCCATCGCCGAGGTCGACACCGATATGCGTGACAAGCCCCTCAAGCCCCAGGTCATCAAGAGCATCACCATCGAGAAATAACAGCCTAAAACGGCAAAGGAGAGTCCGGAATGCATACCTTAAAACGTCTTGACGATATGCACTATAAGGACCTTTGGTTTCGTGAGAACCGTGTAAGGCACTACGTCGGTCTGCTTTCAGGTCTTCGCTATCCAAAGACAGTCCCCATCACAGGCATCGAGCATGCTTTGGGCGATATTGCCGATCCCAAGGATGCCGAGTTTAAGCCCTTCGGAGATTACGAGCGCTTCGGCGGAAGCGATACCTACGGAAGATTTCGCTTCGACGTCGTCATCCCCGACGATTTTGACGGCCAATGTGTCCTTTTAAACGTCTGCAACCGCCGTGACGGCAGTGACGACGTCCACACCCGTTGGCATCTTGGCAACCCGGGATTTCTTATCTGGGTCGACGGTGATTTTGTCGGACATTACGACCGTTTTCACCGCAGCATAAAGCTTGCCGACTCTGCCAAGGCAGGGCAGAGATACCATATCGAGCTCAAATACTGGACAGAACACGGTTCGCTCGACACCTTCGGTCCGGTGCTTCGCACCTTTGATGCAGAGACCGAGGAGCTATTCTACGACATCAACGTTCCTCTTGAGGAGGCGCAGATGCACGATCAGCAGAGCGGTGTCCGTGCCGAGCTTATCAATCCCATAAGCGAGGCCTGCTCCATGCTCGATCTTCGCCGTCCCCACTCGGAGGAGTATCACCGTTCGGTCAAGGCCGCAAGGGAGTATCTTGCAGGCTTTTACAACGACGTATGGCCCAAGCGTGCCCTTGACGCAAGGGTGGAGTGCATAGGACATGCACACATAGACATCGCCTGGATGTGGCGTATACACCAGACCAGAGAAAAGGCGATACGTACCTTCGTAAATGCGCTGAACTACCTTGATACCAACCCCGATTACACCTTCTTCTCCTCCCAGGCCCTTCTTTATAAGATGGTCAAGGAGGATATGCCCGAGCTTTACGAGCGCATAAAGAAGGCCGTTGCCTCGGGACGTTGGGAGGTAGACGGCGGAATGTTCGTCGAGGCCGACTGTAACCTGCCCTCGGGAGAGAGCCTTGTACGTCAGTTCCTCTACGGCACTAAATTTTTCAAGGAAGAGTTCGGTGTCGACTGCAAGCTGCTTTGGCTGCCCGACGTATTCGGTTACTCCGCAGCCCTTCCGCAGATACTGCGCGGATGCGGAATAAAGTACTTTACCACCGCCAAGGTCAGCTCCAACGAGTATAACACCATGCCCCACGATACCTTTATGTGGAAGGGCATCGACGGCAGTGAGGTCCTTTCCCACCTTATAACCAGCTTCTACTGGGAGCGTGTCACCGCAGGTAACCCCGAGACCTCCTACAACACCGCCCTTACCCCCTCCTTCATTGCAGGCGGCTGGAAGCACTACCACGACAAGGACCTCACCCGTGACATCTTTGCGCCTATGGGCTGGGGCGACGGCGGCGGCGGAAGCGCCGATTACATGCTCCAGAACCAGAAGCGCATGCAAAAGGGTCTGCCCGATGCACCCAAGGCTGTCTGGGGACACGTCGGAGACACCTTTGAGCGTTGGGAGCGTGAGCTTGAGGGCAACCGCTTCCTTGCCACCTGGGCAAACGAGATATACTACGAAAAGCACCGCGGAACGCTTACCTCCATGGCAAGGATCAAGCGCAAGAACCGCAAGGCGGAGTTCCTTCTTGCCAAGACCGAGCTTCTTGCCCTGAACGCACACCTCGCCCTCGGTGCACCCTACGATAAGGAAGGGCTTGACTACGTCTGGGAGAGGATACTTACAAACCAGTTCCACGACATCCTCCCCGGCTCCTCCCTTAAGGAGGTATACGACGATGCCGACGAGTACTACGCCGAGGCCTTTACAAAGGTCGAAGAGCTTGAAGCAGACGCCAAAAAGGCGATAGTTGAGGGTATACAGGGAAGAAAGGGCGATATTATCGTCTTTAACCCCTCGGGCTTTGAGCGTACCGAGCCGGTAAGGGTAGGGGATGACGAGTTTACCGTCATCGTACCCCCCAAGGGCTATGCCCTTGTCAAGCCCGAGAGGGCCGAGGGCAGGGTAGCCGAGTTTGACGGAAGCCTGCTTGAGACCCCGCTTATCAAGGTCAGCTTCGATGCCGACGGATTTATAAACAGCATATACGATAAGACCCTCCGCCGTCCCCTCCTCAAGGAGGGCGGAAGGGCGAACCTTCTGCGTGCCTACGAGGATAAGCCCCTTTCCTCCGACGCATGGGATATTGATGCATTCTACCGTGAAAAGTTCTGGGATGTTACCGACCTTGTCTCCTCCGAGCTCGTTGAAAATACCCCCTACCGTGCAGTAGTAAGGCAGGTAAGACGCTTTATGCGCTCGGAGCTCACCCAGGACATCGTCTTCTACGCCCACACCCCGAGGATAGATTTCGTCACCTACACCGACTGGAAGGAGACCCACATCCTCCTGAAGGCTCACTTTGAGACCAATATCCACGCCAACAAGGCCACCTTTGAGATACAGTTCGGTGCCATCGAGCGTCCCACCCACGAAAATACCCAGTGGGACTTTGCAAAGTTCGAGGTCTGCGGCCACAAGTTTGCCGACCTTTCGGAGGGCAGCTCGGGTGTCGCCATCCTCAACGACTGCAAGTACGGCTACTCCGTCAGAGGCGGCAACCTGGGTCTCTCACTTATCAAGTGTGCGGCAGGCCCCAACTATAACGCCGACCGTGAGGAGCATTGGTTTACCTACTCCTTCTATCCCCATGCAGGCAGCTTTGCCCGCAGCGACGTACCAAAGGAGGCCCTTTCCCTCAACCTCCCGCTTGAGGCGGTCGTCAAGGAAAACGACGGCGGCAGCCTGCCTGCAAGCTTCTCGTTTGTAAAGGATGTTTTGGGCGGATGCGTGATAGACACGGTCAAGCGTGCCGAGGATTCCGAGGACGTCATCGTCCGCATCTACGAGCCCTACGGCCACCGTGCCACCGCCGAGCTTGAGTTTGGTATGGAGTTTGACACCGCCGAGCGCTGTGACCTGCTCGAAAACCCGACCGAAAAGCTCACCGCAGAGGCAAACGGCAGAATAAAGGTAGAGCTTGGCGCCTTCGAGATAGTCACTCTCAGACTTAAGGGGGTAAGAAAAGCATGGTAAACACCAATATTCACGATAAATATTTCCGTGTTCAGCGTGCAATGCGGATAATGAACGAGGTCTACGGCCGCTGTACTACCGCCTCCGCAGGGCTTCCCGGCTGGAAGTTTGCCGAGGGCGACTTCAGAGGTCCCGAGATACCCGGCTACGATCTGAGCTCTTGGGAGCTGCTTCCCGAGGGTGCCGACACCTACGGCGGATATGCCAACTACTTCTGGCTTGTGCGCGAGGTGGAGATACCCCAAAGAATGGCGGGACAGCCCGTGCGCTTCTATGCCCGCACAGCCCCTTACGCAGGTTGGGACGATACTAACCCCAACTTTACGGTCTTTATCGACGGCAGTCTTGTTTCGGCGCTGGACAGAAACCACACCGAATTTCTGCTGACCCCCTCGGCCGAGGCGGGCAAAAAGTACTATATCGCACTCAAGGGCTACTGTGAGGCGGCGGAGAAGAGACTGATGTTCTCCTCCTACATCGCCTCCTACGACCCCGAGATCGAGGAATTTTACTACGACGTAAAGGTTCCCATCGACGTTTGGGAGTACCTCGACGACGGATTCGGTCCCAAAAACGAGATAGAGTACATCGTTGACCGCACCGTAAATATGATCGACCTGCGTGCTTCGGGCTCCAAGGAGTTCTACGAAAGCGTAAAGCAGGCCAAGGAGTATATGCAAAGGGAGTTTTACCAAAAGCTTTGCGACAAGGAGCCGCAGGTGCTTGCCCAGTGCATAGGACATACCCATCTTGACGTGGCTTGGCTTTGGAGAATGAAGCAGACCCGTGAAAAGACGGCACGTACCTTTGCCAATATGCTCAAATTTATGGAGGAATACCCCGACTTTAAGTTTATGTCCTCCCAGGCCTGCATCTACGAGTGGATAAAGCAGGACCATCCCGAGCTCTACGAGCGTCTCAAGCAGGCCGTAAAGGACGGCCGCTGGGAGGTCGAGGGCGGAATGTGGGTCGAAGCCGACTGTAACCTCACCTCGGGCGAGGGCTTTGTAAGACAGTTCCTCTACGGCAAACGCTTTTTCAAGGAGGAGTTTGGCGTAGACTGCAGGATACTCTGGCTTCCCGACGTCTTCGGATACAGCTCGGCACTGCCCCAGATACTCAAAAAGTCCGGTATGGACTACTTTATGACCACCAAGATATCCTGGAACAACCACGATAAGATGCCTATGGATACCTTTATGTGGGAGGGTCTTGACGGCAGCGAGGTGTTCTCGCACTTTATCACCTGCGGAGACTATCTCAATGCCCGAAGCGGCAACAGCTTTACCACCTACAACGGTAACCTCAATCCCAACCAGATAATGGGCTCGTGGGAAAGATTTACCCATAAGGACATCTGCAACGAGGTCCTCTGCAGCGTAGGCTGGGGCGACGGCGGCGGCGGTACCGACCGACAGATGCTTGAAAACGGCAAGCGTATGGCAAAGGGTATACCCGGTGTGCCTAAGGTCCGCTTCGAGGCGGCAGGTAACTACTTTAAAAAGTGGAGCAAGGAGCTCGAAAATAACCCCTTCCTTCCCAGATGGGTAGGCGAGCTCTACCTCGAATTCCACCGCGGTACGCTCACAAGCCAGGCAAAGAATAAGCGCAACAACCGCAAATCGGAGTTCCTCTACGAAAAGGCGGAGCTCCTGTCGGTAATGGATAGCCTCCTGCTTTCGGGCGACTATCCCAAGGCCCTCTTCGATAAAAACTGGAAGAGGATCCTTACCAACCAGTTCCACGATATACTCCCCGGCTCGTCCATCCACCAGGTCTATGAGGATTCCGACCGTGAATACGCCGAAATACTCTCTGACGGTAACGCCGTCGCAGACGGCAAGCTCGGAGAGCTGGTCGCCGCCGCAAAGAGAGATTCCGATTCAGTGGTCGTGTTCAACGATACGGGTGTTGACGGAAGGGACGATATCGTCTCGGTAGAGGGTTCTATCTGTGTAAAGGATATTCCTTCACAGACCTCTCAGGGCAAGACCTGGTTCGCTGCAAAGGGTGTTCCCTCAAAGGGCTGGAGGAGCTTTGAGCTTTCGGACAAAAATATTGATGCAGAGCCCACACTCAAGCTCGAAAACGGAGTCTACGAGAGCCCCTTCTACCGCTTCGTGCTCGACGAAAACGGCGAGCTGTCTTCGCTTGTTGAAAAGTCGGTCGGCATCGAGCTGTGTGAAAAGGGAAAGACCCTCAATCACGTCGTTGCTTACGTCGACCGTCCCTACGATCACGATGCCTGGGAGGTAGCCCCCTATTACACCGAGCAGGGTTATATTCCCGAAACGCTTTCCTGCGAGCTCGTCGAAAACGGACCGGTATTCGCCCGCTTCCGTACCGAGAGACGCTACTGTGCATCGAGCATGCGGTTTGATATGTTCTTCTACCGTGATATTTCCCGTATAGACATCGTCACCGAGGCCGATTGGCAGGATGAGCATACCCTCCTTAGGGCCCATTTCCCCACCACCGTGCAGACCAATCACGCCACCTACGACACACAGTTTGGTACCCTTGAGCGTGAAAACAACCGCAATACCTCCTGGGAGTTTTCCAAGTTTGAGGTCTGCGGCCACAAGTTTGCCGACATTTCCGACTCCGGCTACGGTCTGGCGGTCCTCAACGACTGCAAGTACGGATATGCCTGCCTGGGCGGAGACCTGTCTATCTCCCTGCTTCGCTGTCCGACCGCTCCCGACCCCATGGCCGACAAGGGCGCACACAGGTTTACCTATTCCATTATGCCCCACGTCGGCAACTACGCCGAGGGCGGCGTAACAAGGCAGGCCTACGGACTTAACTGTCCGCTTGAGGCTGTGGTCGTCGGTGCAAATCCCGACGGAGTACTGCCAAGCGAGTATTCCTTTGTCTCCTGCGACAGCTCAAACGTTGCCATCGGTGCGGTAAAGCGTGCCGAGGACGACGGACATGTCATAGTCCGCCTCAACGAGCAGACCAATTCCCGTACCGACACTACCGTGCGCTTCGGCTTTGACGTAGAAGCGGTCGAGGTCGTCTCGCTTATGGAGGACGAGGTCTATCAGACCCTCGCACCCGAAAAGCGCAGCGTGGAGCTGACCCTCCGTCCCTTCGACATCGTCACCCTGCGTATCACCCCCGCAAAGTAATAAAAAGCCGTTCCGAGCCTCGGAACGGCTTTTTTATTAACGGAGGGAGGAGCCGTGTTGACAATCCTTGGGGGATGTGGTAAACTAAAGGGGTAAGAGGGGACGGCACCCATAACAAAAAACGGACTTACGTTATCTGCATCAAGGGGGATGACACCCATCGAAAAAAACGTAGTTGTTGTAGATGAAAACGGAAACGAATATGAAGCTACCTACCCCAAACGGGCAAGGGGTCTTGTTAAAAACGGCAGGGCACGCTTCATAGACGAGCATACCATATGCCTTGCGTGCCCTCCGAAAAACGATTTGGAGGAAACAAAAATGGGAATACCTGAAATACCTGCTTCGCAGATAAGCGTACAGTACTGCCTGGAGCAGCTTGAAGCCATCCGCAAGGACAGCGAGTACATTCTTAAGGCGGTCGAAAGCATCAACGCCATAACCGTAAACGGACCCGGCGACATCGGTGCTCAAGGCAAGGCAAACGCACTTGCGCAGATGGTCAAATGCCGTGAGGAGACTAACCGCAGGCTGATCGATTTTTATACCAAAGCGATCGAAGCGCAGACGAATGTGAAGGACACCTTCGCACTGGACGTCATAAGCGTCCTGACCGATAGCGATGCCATCAATGAGGATAACGTCTCCGACGTACTGGAAACACTCAGATACATACGCTAAACAAAAACGGGCTCGAAAGAGCCCGTTTTTTTATGCTTGGCCGAAAACTTTTACGGAAAAAACTGCTGCGGAGCATCAACCGCCCCAGTCGGGGATATACATACTGACGTTCTGACCGCCGACGTTGAGCATACGGCAGTGCTTCCAAACTGCCAACCGTCATCTATCTGCACGATGTCAATGCCCAAGCTGCAGGCCTTGTCTATTTCCCTTAAAACAAACTCCTCGCAGACACGCTTAAAGCCGTTGCGGTCTCCCCATGTGTTTGACATGGTTACAGGCTCGTTTTTGTGCATCCTTTTGCGATAGATCTCACGGCAGACCCTCTCGCATTCTCCTGCCCTGCATTTGGCAACGGTATATGGATTCGTGCCGCAGCTTACGGTCACGTTGTAATTGCTGATATCCAGAATGGCGGTCTCAAAATCGGGACAATCAGTCAGGATCACGTATGCATTGCCATCGAGGATACCTTCAAGGAAGAATATATTTCACGAAACCTTTTGGGCTACTCTTCCCTTAAACAGATGGTAGGTGTTTTTATTGACGAGCGTATCGATCTCGTCGGTCAGGGCATTAAGCTTGATGGCAGTGACGGTCCAATGCTCACCCTCCAGAACGATGGGTGTGCCGACTTCGCAAAAAGAATTTTCCATATTCAAAGGCCCACCTTGGGTTTTATGATAGCAATATACGGATGACTGTAAATACAAACGGTCATACCGACGCTTATGCAAAATAAATGAATGCATATCCTCCCGCCGGAAGGGTAAGAGCGTAGCCGTTTCCGCAGGGAGTAAGACTTCCGTCACCTTCCAAAAGCTTGGGGACGGCACCGTTTTTGAAAACGGCCTTTGCCGTCCTTGCGGCTTGGGGAAGCCTTATCTCACCATTCTCTACGGTACGCTCGATACCGATGTTGTTGAAAACGGTAAGGTAGTATCCGCCGCCTATGCGTCTGTTTACAAACCAGTGAAGCCCTTCTACGGTGCAGGGCAGGGTATCTCGAAGGAGCTGCTCAAGCTCGTCGATTTTTACGCAATTGGGATGGACGAGGGAAAAATTGCTGTCTCCTGTGAGATCGACGAGATATTCATAGGAATCAATGGCGGCGGCCTTTTCAGCACCTGCGTTGAGCATATCCACGGCGTCGGGCATATTGCTGTTAATAAGCGTTTGACACTCCGTGCCCATAAACTCGGTGTGATCGGAAAAGACACGTCTGACGCTGTTTTTTATATGCTCAAGCTTGATGCCTTGAACTTCACTTGACAGCTCGTAACCGCAATGGCGCCTTGTATCACGAATATTCTCCAGTACGTCAAGCTCTTTTGGCAACACTACGGCCGCGGGGGCAAGCTTTTCGCCCACGTCGGTGTATTTGCGGGTAAAGTTCAAAAAATCGAGCTTGACACGCCCGTAATCGGACAGCTTAAAGGTATCCCAATCCTCGAAGGTGTTGCAAAGACCCCATTCCTCGGCCATCATCGAGGCATTGTTGAGATAACCGTAGAGGAATATGCGCCATTGCAGCGAGCGGGAGCTTCCGCCGTTTACACCCTTGGTTTCGAACGGAAAGTCCTTGCTTTCACCGATGCCCCATTCGTTTTTGCCGTCACGGTGATAGCAGCAGGCCGAGAAGGGAGAGCCTCCCCACGGCTCGTAATAGACGCCGAAATCACGGCCGTATCCCTTTGCCTCGCCACGTGCATAGCAGACCTGCATACGTGCATCGGCACTCTGTGCACCGACCTCGGGCATAACGGTATGTGCGCCGTTTTTGAACTCAAATTCGTAGGCCAGAAAGGCGCTGTCGCAGGGGATAAGCTCACCGTGTGTACGCAATCTCTTTTTGTAGATACTGTACATATTCTGCTTGAATTCATCAACGCCGTTGGGCTTTCCAAATTCTGCCATCTCTTGGGCTGACATGGACTCAAGGAAGAGGCAGGGGTAGGGGAATTTCTTGAAGATGTGGCGCTTGACAGCCTCGGGGTCCTTGTGCTCCGTGTCCGACAGGGCTTCGGTTTTATAAAGGTCCGAGCGGTAATTAGAGAGCCACTCGTGCATCTGCCAACCCATAAAACGCTCGCCGAGCATCGAGCGGTATTCCTCTATCAGTGCCATATCGTAAGGATATTCCTCAATATAGCAGCCGCCCTGCAAACGGTCGATGTAGAAGGGAGCTCCGGTGTCGTTTAGGTAGTTATAAAGCTCTGTGCCCTTTGCGGCAAGGGTATTGAACTTGTATTTTTCATTAATGAGAAGACTTTGACTGAACTTGACCCCGTCCCCGTCCTTGATCAGACCGCAATCGATCATTGCCTGCCAGGTCGTAGGGTGATAGGGATGAAAGAAACAGAATTTGTTTTTCATGATCTTGCCTCCGTAAAGAGGGATTTTCAAACCTGCCTTTATTATAGCATAGCGCAGGGAAGAAAGACAATATGCGATGCAAAATCGGCTGTGCGGCACAAAAGAAATGGACACATCACTTGAAAACAAATGATGTGTCCTTTTTGTTATTTGATCTTTGAATTAAGACCGATAATTACTTGCAGAGAGCCTGGTTGACAGCAACAGCGCAGGCGACGGTCATACCGACCATCGGGTTGTTGCCGGCGCCGATGAGACCCATCATCTCGACGTGAGCGGGGACGGAGGAAGAACCGGCGAACTGGGCGTCACCGTGCATTCTGCCCATGGAGTCGGTCAGACCGTAGGAAGCGGGGCCTGCGGCCATGTTGTCGGGATGGAGAGTACGGCCGGTGCCGCCGCCGGAGGCGACGGAGAAGTACTTTCTGCCGTTCTCGTTGGCCCACTTCTTGTAGGTACCTGCGACGAGGTGCTGGAAGCGGGTGGGGTTGGTGGAGTTACCGGTGATGGAAACGTCGACCGATTCAAGACGCATGATGGAGACGCCCTCGAGGACGTCGTTGGCACCGTAGCAGTTGATGGCGGAACGCTCACCCTCGGAGAACTTGACCTTGCGCTTTATCGAAACGGTATCGGTGGCGAAGTCATACTCGGTCTCTACGTAGGTAAAGCCGTTGATTCTGGAGATGATATAGGCAGCATCCTTGCCCAGACCGTTGAGGATAACGCGCAGGGGCTTGGTGCGGACCTTGTTGGCGGTACGGGCGATGCCGATGGCGCCTTCGGCGGCTGCAAAGGACTCGTGGCCTGCGAGGAAGCAGAAGCACTCGGTCTCTTCACGAAGCAGCATGGCGGCGAGGTTGCCGTGACCAAGGCCGACGGCACGGGTCTCGGCGACGGAGCCGGGGACGCAGAAGGCCTGCAGGCCGATACCGATGGCCTCGGCGGCCTCAGCGGCGGTCTTAACGCCCTTCTTGATGGCGACGGCGCAGCCGAGGGTGTAGGCCCAAACGGCGTTGTCAAATGCGATGGGCTGGATGCCCTTAACTATATTTTCGACGTCGATGCCCTTTTCCAGGCAGATGTCACGGGCGTCTTCGATCTTGGCGATGCCGTATTCGTCGAGGGTCTTCTGAATCTTTTCGATTCTTCTTTTATAGTTCTCAAACAGCATTTTAAAACCCTCCTTAAGCCTTTCTGGGATCGATATAGGAATCTGCGTCGGCAAAGCGGCCGTAGGTTCCGATGTTCTTCTCGTAGGCGACCTTGGGGTCAACGCCGTTGCGGATGGCTTCCATCATCTTGCCGATGTGGACGAACTTGTAGCCGATGACTTCCTTGTTCTTGTCAAGGGCGATCTCGAGGACGTAGCCCTCGGACATCTCAAGGTAACGTACACCCTTGAGCTTGGTGCCGAACATAGTACCGACCTGGGAACGAAGGCCCTTACCGAGGTCTTCCAGGGAGGCGCCGACAGGCAGTCCGCCTTCGGAGAATGCGGTCTGGGTGCGGCCGTAGGCCAGCTGCTTGAAGATCTCGCGCATAGCAACGTTGATAGCGTCGCAGACGAGGTCGGTGTTGAGAGCCTCGAGAAGGGTCTTGCCCTGGAGGATCTCAGCGGCCATAGCGGCAGAGTGGGTCATACCCGAGCAGCCCAGTGTTTCAACCAGAGCTTCCTCGATTATACCGTTCTTGACGTTAAGGGTGAGCTTGCAGGCGCCCTGCTGGGGAGCGCACCAGCCGATACCGTGGGACAGGCCGGAGATATCGCTGATCTGCTTGGATTGTACCCATTTGCCCTCTTCGGGAATGGGAGCGGGACCGTGGTCGCAGCCCTTGGCGACGACGCACATGTTTTCGACTTCATGTGAGTAATTCATCAATAAGCTCCTTTGACACTAAAATAGCCTACAGCATATTATACCACATTTTGCCGTTTTGTAAAGAGAAAAACCGCCTAAAATGAAAAAATACGTCCTTTGATACGAAAACGGACCCGAAGGGTGTTACAGTTTTGTTACATCTGCGGCAAGAGTGTTGAACACCGCCCCTTCGGGAGATATAATATAGACGTACCGCCGACGGATACTCCGTTTGTCGGTGCGATATTAAAGAGCGGAGCAGTATTAAATGAAACGGTTCGTGGCGCTCGCAGCAGCGCTTTGCATCATCCTCTCGGTGTCAGCCGCAGGGGCGTATTCCGATAAAGACAAAATATCTCCCTCTGCCGCAGAGGCAGTCGAGCTTATGTATGACCTTGACATTATGCGTGGAGACGGGGTAAACTTCCGTCCGAATGCAAACATCACCCGTGAGGAGATGTTCCGTGTGGTCTACTCGCTGACGAGCGTCGGCGGCAGGATGACCGAGGCTGAGCAGGGCTACTGGTCGGCTGTTATGGAGGAGCACGCCCCCAATGTTCCCGATGCCGATAAAATAGCCTCCTGGGCCTATCCCTATGCAGGCTACTGCCTTGAAAAGGGGTATTTCGTAGGCAGCTCCGACGGTTCTCTGAGACCCAAGAGTGAGATAGGCGCAGTCGAGTGCGCTACGGTACTGTTAAGGCTGCTTGGTTATACCGAGACCGACTTTCACGCAGGCTGCAGTGCGGGTGTGTGTTACTGGGCAAGCAACGTCACCCTCCTTTCGGACATCCTCGGTCTTTTGAACGGGGTATCTGACGAGGGCTACGGAGCGGGCGTCACAAGAGAAAACGTTGCCGTCATGATAGGAAACGCCCTTGCATCGGTGCATTCCACCGACCCTGCAGGCAGGATGCTTATAGACGTGCTTTTCGGCATAAGAAGTATTGAGGAGGTCGTAAAGACCGACGTCTTGATCTCTGCCGACGGCAGGGGAGGCTACGTCGGTGTCAGCGGAAGAAGCTACGATTTCGGCGAGCTTGCTCCGGGCTACTCACTTCTTCGCAAGGAGGTCAGCTGGGTAGAGGCCGAGGGCGAAAACGGAAAGGTCTACATCGTTCCCCCGTCGGTCATAACCGAGGGCTGGAGCGTAAAGACCCTAAAGCTCTCGGAGATAACCTCGGTACTCAAGGGTACGGTATACGTCTATGACAACGGCGGTGCCGAGCCCTCGCACGTGGTTGACTTTGAGCATATGCTGACCCTTGATAACAACCCCTACGACGTCATGACCCTTACATATAAGGACGGCGTGATACTTTGCAACCGAGCTCAGACGCTTTTCCGTACCGCCGAGGACGGCAGGGTCACTGCCGTTACGGTGGATGCTCTGACGGGCGAGACGAGGACGGTCGGTGCTGCAGAGAGAATGTATACCGACGAGGGCTTCTCCACCGAAGGGCTTGATATCCCGATAATACGCTTTGAGGGCAGGCAGGCACTTGAGGATGCCCTGGTCGCCCTTCCGACCCTTGACCAGCTTGACGGTGAAGCCGTCGACACCGATTCCGACGGCCTTGCAGACAGGATCCTTAAGGTCAGAAGCTACGTGGAAATGTACGAGGGCTTTGCGGTCGGCGCAGGTCAGGAGGTCACAGACCTTACGCCCGAGCTTGAGCTTGATAAGGGTGAGTCGGCGGTGGTGTGGCTCGTCGAAGGGCCGACCGTCAGAAAAGACAGCAACGGAACGCACGCCGACTACATCGGCTACGTCGGCGACAGACTTGTAAGGGTGTCGGACATAGAGATTAACGATACCTCCGATGCGGTCGGCTCAAAGGGCGGCTTTATAAAGGCGATAAACTACGGTACGCCCACCTATAATCCCAACGTGTTTACCTATAAGCGCATGGTGCTTGAGCTTGCGGGTCATGAAACGATGGCCGACTACGGATACGTTTCCCAATACGTCGGCATTGAGGGGTATGACTACAGGGTACAGCTGATATCCCTTAAGGGTCCGGCATATTCGGGAGAACGGATAATCGATACCGACAGAGACGACTGTCCCTATGAGGACGTGGTGATGCTCTCTCCGCTGAAGACACGTCTTGCATCCGACGGAAATACAAACTGGAAAAACGCCTACTTCGTTCTGGGCGGGAAGATATACTTCATCCCCGTAGGATGCCTTGTATACTGACAAAATAAAAAAGAGAGGTAAGGAAGCTTACCTCTCTTTTTTGTACCTCTTATTCTGCCATGAACTTTCTGATGTCGTTGTAGCAGCAGTCGTCTTCGGTCTCAAGCCAGATCTCGTCCCACTCGATGGAGTACATGGCGCCGAGCATGGATTTGGCGTTTACGACGAAATCATGATCCTTGTCGACAAGGACGGCTTTGGATTTGCGTTTGGACATGATGTCAACGAATTCCTTGACATCGGTCAGAGTTATGAGGTTGAGTTTGACGCGCATATTTATTCTCCTTTCAGTTTATGGGACGTCTGTGTAGATATTATACCATATATTTCCCCGTTTGAAAAGTACCGTTATCAGATGACCGAAAGAAAAATTCCGAGAGCCTGGGTCAGGCTGCCTAACAGCACGAACAGGTGAAAAACGCTGTGGATATACCGCTTCTTGCTTCCAAGCCCGTAAAGCACCGAGCCGATGGTGTAGAGCACTCCGCCGATAAATATCAGCATAAATCCAAGCTCGCCCAAGGCCTTGAGCGCCGTCGGGTAAAAGACGATGATGCACCAGCCCATGACAATGTAGGCGGCCATGGAAAAGATGCGGTATTTGTTGAGGTCGACTGCCGTGAGGGTGACCGCAAGGGCGGTAAAGCCCCATTCGATTCCAAATATCACCCAGCCGATCGCAGGGCTGACACGGGTAAGTCCGCAAAGGGCGATGGGAGTATAGGTCCCTGCAATGAGAAAATATATCGTACAGTGGTCAAGCACCCGCAGGACCTTCTTTGCAATGCCCGGTTTGAGTCCGTGATAGATGCTTGACATAGTGTAAAGCAATATCATTGACACACCGTATATCGCCGATGTGACGATGCCCATAACGTTTCCGTGGACGGCGGCGCGTATAACGCAGGCCGCAAGCACCACTACACCCATTCCTCCGCCTACGATATGGGATACCATATTGAATATTTCTTCTCCTCGGGTGTAGTTGGGAAGGGGGCGGTCGAGATATCTGCTCATAGGATCAGTCCTTTCGGCAACTATTATACAATGTATAAATGTTTTTGTCAACTTGACAACCGACCGCAAAAGGGTTTAAAATATTATCGGGTGAGATTATGACAAAGACCAACGCCATGCGCCTGCTCGAGCAGGCGAAGATAGATTTTACCGCCGAGGAATACGCCTTTGACGAAAACGACCTCGACGGCCGCCACGCCGCCGACGCTTTGGGGCTTGAATACTCGCAGGTGTTCAAGACCCTCGTTGCAAAGGACCCCAAAAAGCGGATACTTGTTTTTTGCATACCGGTCGACCGTGGGCTCGACCTGAAAAAAGCCGCGCAGGCCGCAGGCTCGAAGAGTGTCGAGATGCTGCAGCTGCGCGAGCTTTTGCCGACGACGGGCTACATCCGCGGAGGATGCTCGCCTATCGGTATGAAGAAGAAATTTCCGACCTTTATAGACTCCTCTGCGCTCTCACAGAAGCTCATTGCGGTCAGTGCAGGGGCAAGGGGGGTGCAGATACTGCTCTCCCCAAGCGACCTTGCAGGGCTTGTCGGAGCGGAATTCCGAGAGCTGTGCACTCAGTTGCCGCTGTAGCCCCCGCTGGTAGTTCCGATTACGAGCTCCTCGCCTCCCGTTACAACGGGCGCATCGGGAACGGTAGTGTCGTGGACGGTGCGCTCAACGCTTCCGTTTTGTATGACGTAGACGTAAAAGTCGTTGACTGCCTCAAGGCCTACGTTGTAGCTCTTGGCCTGTCCGAGAATATTGGTCTGGATATATCCCTCGCTGTTTATGCCGAGGGATATATTTTTTTGCCCCGTCGAGGCAACGTCTATCGAGATGCCCATAAGGGTAAGTCCGTAGTGGTCGCTGCCCTCGTTTACAAGCTCTCGGTCGGCAAGAAGCATGGTCCATACCGCTTCGTCGAGCTCAAGGGTGTATACCTCGGAGATATACTTCCCGTCCTCAAAATAGCTGCGGTATACCTTGCCGAAGCGGAGGTTGTTTTTGAGGTCAAGCCCGTCGATAAGCTCGCCGAGGGTCCTGGGGGAGTAGTCGTGGGTCGCATAGAGTAGGGCAACCTCCTCACCCTCGGGTATTGCGGCGACCGCCGCAGCGGGGTCGACACCGACGATTGAGTAGATCTCGGCAGGGAGGGTGTGTCGCCGGTCGGAGTAGTAGTCGTAGCCGACCATATCGCCATCGGAGATAAGCTCACCTAAAGCAAGCTCGCACTCGCCGCCGATGATGTATTCCTTGCCAAGATGCTCGAGGGTGGTGTACTTTTCGAAGAGAGTACGTTCCTCCCACTTCTTGAGGTAGGCAAGCTCGCTATTGGTAGTGCCCGGCTCGATGGGACGGGACTGACCGAGCTCAAGGCCGGGTATGGCAAGCACACACAGACAGACAACGGCAATACTGCAGGCTCCCGCAACGAGATGCTTCAGGCGGAAGGCGGGGCGCTTCTTTTGCACCAGCCTTTCCTTAAGCTCGGCAACGGTGGCATCGGAGGGGGTAGTCTGGGCTCTCATATCGGAAAATATTTTATTCATCAAACATATCTCCTTTCAGTTTTTCACGCATAAGCTCACGGGCTCTTGTCAGCCGCATACGCACCCCGCCGGGGGTGATGCGGAGGGCGTGGGCTATTTCCTCACAGCCAAGCCCGTCGAAATAGTAAAGCGTCAGTACGATACGGTATTTAAAGGGTATCTCGTGGAGGGCTGACCAGAGCTCGTTTTCCTCGGGAAGGGCAAAGGTGAAGGCCCTCTGGGGAAGACTTTCGGATGGGATCTCACGTCGGGCTCGGTGGGCCTTGAGACAGAGATTGACCGTCGTGCGGATTATCCAGGCCTTTCGGTGCTCCTCGCTTGAAAAGCGGCGGTTCCTTTTAAAGTAGGCAATGAATACCTCCTGGAAGATGTCGTCGGCGTCGACCGGGTCGATGCTTCGGGCAAGTGCGATACCGTATACGGTGGATTTGTAGCGTGATATGATCTCGTCTATGCTTTCGTCTGCGCAGAACGTTTGCATCAGCATGACCTCCTTTCGCCTATAAATACCCTGAGGTGGAGATATTGCAACGCGGAGAAGAAAAATTTTTCTTCTCCGCGTGATCTATTCGCTTTTTTCCGAAGAGCCTATCTGTGCCAGCGCAACTGCGGCAAATATCAGCACAAAGCCGATAACCGTCCGAAGGTCAGGGGCCTCGTAGCCGAATATGAAGGAAAATACGGCACCAAACACCGATTCGAGGCTGATAAGTATGGAAGAAAGGGTTGGCGGCAGATATTTCTGACCTATGTTCTGGAACAACAGCGCCACTGCCGTTGCAAAAACGCAGAGATAGCCGAGGTTGAGAACTACGCCAAGGCTGAATTCCGTGGGCGGCTTTTCAAATATCAGTGCCCCTGCAAGGGAGTATATCCCCGCAAAAAAGAACTGCAGCACCGTCAGCGCAAGCACGTCACGGTCACGTGAAAGCTTGGTCACGGCGACGATGTGGAAGGCAAAAAAGGTGCCGCCGACCATCGTAAGCCCGTCGCCCAGCCCAAGACTGAAGCCCGAGTCAAGGGAGATAAGGCCTATACCTGCCATACATATCCCTGCGGCGGCAAAGGTCATTACCGAAGGCCGCTTTTTGGTCATTATCCACCATATAAAGGGGATCATAACGCAGTAGACCGCCGTCAGAAATGCGTTTTTGCCGGGGGTAGTGTGGGCAAGTCCGAAGGTCTGGAAGACGTATGCAAGGAAGATAAACCCGCCTATGACCGCACCTGCCCCGAAGTCGGAGGGACGGAGGGTGCGGAGCCGCTTGAAAAATATCAGCCCAAGCAGGACAGATGCCGAGCAAAAGCGTATTGCAAGAAGCCAAAAGGTCGGAAGGGCGTCAAGGGCGTCCTTCATCAGAATAAAGGATGCGCCCCATATAAGGGTGGCGATGAGCAAAAGTCCTGCCGCACCGAGCTGTTTTTTCGTCATGCCGTCCTACCTCCCAAGTATCTCTTTGAGGTAGAGACCGGTATAGGAGCGCTCGCAGAGGGCGACCTCCTCGGGGGTGCCGGTGCAGACTATCTCGCCGCCCATGTCGCCGCCCTCGGGACCGAGGTCGATGACCCTGTCGGCGACCTTGATAACGTCGAGGTTGTGCTCGATGACGACTACGGTGTTTCCGCCCTCGACAAGTGCCGAAAGCACGTCGGTCAGGAGATGGACGTCGGCAACGTGGAGACCTGTGGTCGGCTCGTCGAGGATGTAAAGGGTGCGTCCTGTGGACCGCTTGGAAAGCTCGGTGGCAAGCTTGACCCGCTGTGCCTCGCCGCCCGAAAGGGTGGTAGCGGGCTGCCCGAGCTTGACGTAGCCAAGGCCGACACGGGAAAGTGTCTCAAGCCGACGGGCGATCTTTGGAATGGGTGCGAAGAAGTCGAGTGCCTCGTCGACGGTCATCTCCAGCACCTCGTGGATATTCTTGCCCTTGTACCTGACCTCAAGGGTCTCTCGGTTGTACCTGCGCCCCTTGCAGACCTCGCAGGGGACGTAGACGTCGGGCAGAAAGTGCATTTCTATCTTTACAAGTCCGTCGCCGCTGCAGGCCTCGCACCTTCCGCCTCTGACGTTGAAGGAGAACCTTCCCGGGCCGTAGCCTCGTGTGCGTGCGTCCTGGGTCGATGCAAAAAGGTCACGGATGTCGTTAAAAAGCCCGGTATAGGTGGCGGGATTTGAGCGGGGGGTACGGCCGATGGGCGCCTGGTCGATGTTTATGACCTTGTCAAGATGCTCAATACCCTCAATGGCGGTGTGCCTGCCCGACCTTGTACGGGCGTGGTTGAGCTCGTGGGTCAGCCTCTTTGAGAGTATCTCGTTTACAAGGGAGGACTTTCCGGAGCCCGATACACCCGTCACACAGACAAGACAGCCAAGGGGTATATCTACGTCGATATTTTTGAGGTTGTTTTCCGCTGCGCCGACTATGCGGAGGGTCTTTCCGTTGCCCTTTCGGCGTACGGAGGGAACGGGTATGCGCTTTTCCCCACGGAGATACTGTCCCGTGACCGACCTTTCGCAGGATATAACGTCCGAAAGACTGCCCGAGCAGACTATCTCACCGCCCTTGACACCCGCACCCGGACCGACGTCAATGATGTGGTCGGCGGCACGCATGGTCTCCTCGTCGTGCTCTACAACAAGCACCGAGTTTCCGAGGTCACGGAGGTGGCGCAGGGTGTCAAGCAGTCGGCTGTTGTCACGCTGGTGCAGACCGATGCTCGGCTCGTCGAGGATGTAAAGCACCCCCATAAGGGAGGAGCCTATCTGGGTGGCAAGGCGTATACGCTGGCTCTCGCCCCCCGAAAGGGTGGCGGAGGCACGTGCGAGGGTGAGGTATTCAAGCCCCACGCTCTTTAGAAAGTTGAGTCGGGAATCTATCTCCTTGACTATCTGTTGGGCGATGACCTTTTCGCTTTCGGTAAGCCTCAGCGAGTGTATAAACGAAAGGGCGGCGTTTACCGACATTTCGGTAAGCTCGGAGATGGATATGCCGCCGACGGTGACCGCAAGGGCCTCCTTTTTAAGCCTTTTGCCCTGGCAGACGGGGCAGGGGATGGCGCTCATGAGGCTTTCATAGTACTCCCTTGATTCCTCGCTTGCACTCTCCTTGTGCCGCCGCTCAACGGAGGGTATTACCCCCTCGAAGGGTGCGCTCCACAGTCCTCCGCCGTGCTCGGACGGACGTTTCATGGAAAGCTTGCGGCCGTTAGTGCCGTAAAGGAAAATGCTTAACACACTTGGATCGAGGTCCTTTACGGGGGTATCAAGGGAGATGCCCTCGCTTTCGGCGATGGCGTCAAAGTACATCTTGGTAAAGATGTTTTTATCGTTGTATTTCCAGCCGTAAACGTCGATGGCACCCTCGGCAATGGACAGCTCACGGTCGGGTATGACCAGGTCGGGGTCGATGCGGAGCTTTACGCCCAGTCCCGTACATTCGGGGCAGGCACCGTAGGGATTGTTAAAGGAGAACATACGGGGGGTCAGCTCTTCGATGGATATGCCGCAGTCCTCGCAGGCGTAGTTTTGGGAATATATGGTCTCCTCGCCGTCGACTACACCTACCGATACAAGTCCTCCCGCAAGGGCGGAGGCGGTCTCGATAGAGTCGGTAAGCCTGCGGCGTACCTCGGGCTTGACTATGAGGCGGTCAACGACGATGTCGATGTCGTGCTTTTTGTTCTTATCGGGCTTTATCTCCTCCGAAAGGTCGTACATTATCCCGTCGACACGTACTCTGACGTAGCCCGACTTGCGTGCGTCGGCAAATATCTTGAGGTATTCGCCCTTGCGACCTCTGACTATCGGGGAAAAGACCTGTATACGGCTTCCCTCGGGGAGCTCCATTACCGAGTCGACTATCTGGTCGACGGTCTGTTGGGTTATGGGCTTGCCGCACTCGGGGCAGTGGGGGAGTCCTATACGGGCATAGAGCAGACGGAGGTAGTCGTATATCTCGGTGACGGTGCCGACGGTCGAGCGGGGGTTTTTGGAGGTCGTCTTCTGGTCGATGGATATGGCGGGGGAAAGCCCGTCGACCGAGTCAAGGTCGGGCTTGTCCATCTGTCCTAAGAACTGACGTGCGTAGGAGGACAGCGACTCGACGTATCTGCGCTGTCCCTCGGCGTAGATGGTGTCAAAGGCAAGGGAGGATTTTCCCGAGCCCGAGAGACCGGTTATGACCACCAGCTTGTCACGGGGTATGTCCACGTCTACGTTTTTGAGGTTGTGTTCTCTTGCCCCTCTGAGGCGGATAAATTCGTTCATCTTCAGCTGTTTCCTTTTAGTTCGGTTATCCTGTCACGCAGAAGTGCGGCGTATTCGAATTCCAACGCCTTTGCCGCCGCCTGCATATCCTTGGTAAGACGGGCGATCTCCTGCTGCTTTTCGGTATTTGAAAGGGGACGGCGGTCATCCCGTACCTCGGAGGATACCTCGATGAGGTCGCGGATATCCTTTTTGACGGTGCGGGGGGTTATGCCGTGCTCACGGTTAAAGCGCATCTGTATCTCACGGCGGCGGGAGGTCTCGTCGATGGCCGCCTGCATGGAGGGTGTAACGCTGTCGGCGTACATGATGACGGTGCCCTTTTCGTTTCTTGCCGCACGTCCGATGGTCTGGATAAGTGAGGTAGTCGAGCGCAGAAAGCCCTCCTTGTCGGCATCGAGTATGGCTACGAGGGAGACCTCCGGAAGGTCAAGCCCCTCACGAAGAAGGTTTATGCCGACCAACACGTCGAATTTGCCCATTCGCAGATCACGCAGAAGCTCAATGCGCTCAAGGGTATCCACCCCGAAGTGCATATATTTTACCTTTATGCCGACGGTGTTTAGATAGTCGGTAAGGTCCTCGGCCATCTTCTTTGTAAGGGTGGTCACAAGCACCCTTTCGTTTCTTGCCACACGGAGGTTTATCTCCCCTACGAGGTCGTCTATCTGACCCTCGGCAGGCCGTACGAATACCTCGGGGTCTACAAGACCCGTGGGTCTGATGACCTGCTCGACGGTCTGTCCCGAACGGCTCTTTTCGTACTCGCCCGGGGTCGCCGATACGTATATTATCTGATTCTGATGCGCCTCGAATTCGGCAAAGTTCAGCGGTCGGTTGTCAAGTGCGCTCGGAAGACGGAAGCCGTATTCGACGAGGGTCTCCTTGCGACTGCGGTCGCCTGCGTACATTCCCCGTATCTGGGGAACCGAAACGTGGGACTCGTCGATAAACATCAGGAAATCCTTGGGGAAGTAGTCAAGCAGGGTAAAGGGCGCACTGCCCGGAGCTCTGCCCGAAAGTATACGGGAATAGTTCTCAACACCGCTGCAGATGCCTATCTCCGAGAGCATCTCAATGTCGTTGAGGGTGCGCTGGCGCAGCCTCTGTGCCTCGACGAGCTTGCCCTCGGCCTCAAACTGGCGCACACGCTCCCACATCTCGCACTCTATCTCGGCTAAGGCACGCTTTCGCATCTCGTCGGAGGCGGCATGGTGGGTGGCAGGGTATATCGCCGCATGGCGAAGCTCCTTGAGCCGCTGACCGGTTACGCTGTTTACCTCGGAGATGCGCTCTATCTCGTCGCCGAAAAATTCAACACGGATGGCGGTGTTGTCGCTCCAGGCGGGGATTATCTCGACCGTGTCGCCCCGCACCCTGAAGGTAGAGCGGACGGGGGAGAGGTCGTTGCGGGTAAAGTGTATGCCCACAAGGTCGTGAAGCAGTCTGTCAAGCCCGTATTCGACGCCGGGTCGGAGGGAGATGACCTCTCTGCCGTACTCCTCGGGGTCGCCGAGGCTGTATATGCAGGAGACCGAGGCCACGATTATAACGTCTCTGCGTTCAAGCAGGGAAAAGGTGGCGCTGTGGCGCAGACGGTCTATCTCGTCGTTTCGGGAGGAGTCCTTTTCTATATACGTGTCGGTCGAGGGCAGGTAGGCCTCGGGCTGATAGTAGTCGAAGTAGGATATGAAATACTCAACGGCGTTGTTTGGGAAGAACTCCCGAAATTCGGCGCAGAGCTGGGCGGCAAGGGTCTTGTTGTGGGCAAAGACGAGGGTCGGCTTTTGCAGACGCTCGATGACCTTTGCCATGGTGTAGGTCTTGCCCGAGCCCGTAACTCCCAGCAGGGTCTGCTCCCTCAGACCAAGCTCTGCACCCCGGCAGAGCGCCTCTATGGCCTGCGGCTGATCGCCGGAGGGCTTAAAGTCGGAAACCAGTTCAAATTTGGGCATATTCCTCACCACCTCAACTAAATCATTATACCAAAACAAATGTTCATTTTCAAGAGCTTTTAAAAACTATTGTAAATTTGTCCGATTTATGATATTATTATTACTTGAGGGGAGGGAAGGCCTTAATGCGTGAGTACACCGTCGGACCAAACGACGCAGGTCAGCGGATAGACCGCTTTCTTGGCAAGCTCTATCCCCATCTTCCGCCATCGATGATAGCAAAGCTGATACGCACCGAAAAGGTCAGGCTTGCCGGTAAGCACCCAAAGCCCTCCGAGCGTACCGAGCTTGGCGCAACGGTAAGGGTGTACGCCCCCGATGAGCTTCTCGACCCGCCCTCCGAGCAAAAGGCGGCACTTGTTGTACCTCCCGATCCGGGGGAGATAGTCTACGAGGACGAAAATCTGCTGCTTGTGGATAAGCCTGCGGGAATGGTGGTACACGCCGACCAAAGCGGAAGCCCCGATACGCTGATAGCCCGTATACAGAGCTATCTTATCCAAAAGGGACAGTACGATCCCCAAAGGGAGAACACCTTTGCGCCCGCACTCTGCAACCGTATCGACCGAAACACCGAGGGCATCGTCATTGCTGCAAAGACGGCCGTTGCATTGCGTGAGCTTGACAGGCTGATAGCCGAGCGTGAGATAACCAAGTACTATCTCTGCACCGTCGAGGGTACCCCTCCCAAAAGCGGAAGGCTTAGCTACTACCTTCGTAAGAACGAAAAAACGAACACCGTCGAGGTGTTTGAACGACCCGTACCCGGCGGCCTTACCGCCGTTACCGACTACCGCAGACTGGAAACAAAAAACGGAAGAAGCCTGCTTGAGTGCCGTCTTATAACCGGACGGACCCATCAGATACGTGCAAGCCTCGCACACGCCGGCTACCCCATCGTAGGTGACGGCAAGTACGGCAGGGCGGACAGGGGCGGTATGCGCCTTTGCTCCTACCGGCTGGAGTTTTTACCCATGGAAACAAACGGACCGCTTGACTACCTCAAGGGCAGAAGCTTTGAGGTATCGGCCGAAAAGAAAAGGAGATATATGTTATGACCGAGATCAGAAGAGGAAACTTAAGCGAATACTGGCAGATAATCGACTTTATCGACTTCGTATTTAGCAAGAACAGTGTACCCCACCACTTCCCCGAAATGTATCCCAACCTCTACCGTACCACCGATGAAAGCATGAACAATCTCCTCAATCTCTGGGAGGACGGAGTTATAAAGTGCTCGGTGCTTACCTATCCCCGTACCGTTTCGGTCGGCGGAGAGAGCCTTGACGTTACCGGCATCGGCAGCGTAGCTACCCATCCGCGCGAGCGGGGCAGAGGCTTTATGCAGAAGGTACTGGGTAAGGCCATAGAGGAGATGCGCGAAAAGGGCGTACATCTTTCCAATCTCGGCGGCGACCGCAAGAGATATAACCACTTCGGATACGAGGTGACCGGCAGTCAGCTCAACGCCCAGATCAACGCCAACAACGTCCGCCGCTTCCGTCCCGACTTCAATGCCGACAGCATCCGCTTTACCGAGTTTGATATGAACGATGCCCAGACGATGAAAAGGTCGATGGAGCTTTATGAAAAGCAGGCGGTACACTACCTCTACGATGAAGCGGATTTCTATCTGCGTATGATAAACGCATCTTCACGCGCCTTCTCCGTCTCCAAGGACGGCGAGTATATCGGCTTTGCCGCTCTTGCCGGCGGAAGATTCCGTGAACTCTGTCTGACCGACGATAAATACTTTGCCGACGTTATGTCTGCCGCCGCCCTCAAAAACGGCAGCGCCAGCTGCTCCCTGGGTGAGTGGAAACTTCCGTCTCTGAGGGAGTTTTGCGACAACGGCGGTAATTACAGTCTCTGTGATAACGGCTTCTGGCTGGTAATGCGCTGGAAGGAGGTCCTTGACGCCTTCGTTCGCTTTAAGGACAGCTACGCCGCCGTTCCCGAGGGTGAGCTGGTCGTAGATATCAAGGGAGAGGGACGTTACAAGATCGAAAAGGGCGGCGTTACCGAGACGACGGCCAAGGCAGACATTGAGGTCACCTCGCTTCAGGCCGTGCGGCTCTTCTTCGGCTATACGCTCGAGGAGTTTACATACGCTCTCCCGGCCGAAAAACGGGTGTTTGCAAAATCCCTTCTCCCTCTGCCCCTTACCTGGTTCAACACCGAAGCTGTATAATAAGCTAAAACAAAAAGCAGGTCGCAAGACCTGCTTTTTTCATTTATATCAGGAATTTATTGTCCTCGGTAAGCCCAAGCAGCTCGACCGCCCTCTCAAAGACGGCGGGAGCGCCGTCGAGTCCTGCGGGATGGTGTGCATCGCTTCCGAAATAGAATTTGCATCCGCAGTCCCTTGCGACCTTGTATATCCTCGTGACTGCCTCGGCATCGCCCTCGGCAAAGCTGAAATCGGAACGGTTGAGCTCAATGCCGACCCCAAGCCCTGCGGCCTTGGTAAATACAGCCCTAAGCTCCTCCTTTGGAAGCTTGTTTAATACCTCAAGATATTCCTCGTGGGTCGGGGCTATCAGCTGACAGGTGAGGTGGGCAAGACCGATCTTGTGAAAGGGAAGGTCCATATCAAGCAGGGCGTTGAGCCGCTTAAACCAAGCACGAGCCCTGGCGGAGGTGTCTGCCGATTCCCCGTCGGAAAGGGTAAAGCCCCTCATGTGGAAGTGGGTCGTCGGTATGACGATGAAGTCAAATTCGCCGTACTTCTCGGGAGAGAGCCCAAGGGTCAGAAATTTATCAAGCTCGGTCTCACAGCCGAAAAGAAAACGTATGCCCTCTGCCTTGGGAAGGGGCTTTGAGTGGGAGATGTGGGGAAAGTTCTGGGGCTTGTACCAGCCCGACGCACCCTCGACCGCCTCGTCCCAGAAATGGTCGGTAATGCATACCGTCCTTATGCTGTTTTCCTCGGCGTAGCGAAGTATCCTTTCGGGGGTCTGTTCGGGATCGCCCGAGCAGGAGGAAAGGGTGGAGTGGATGTGCAGATCGTTGTCTACCGTCATTTTCATAATATCACCGCCTTGGGTGTATTATAGCATAAAAGCGGTGAAGCGACAAGGTTCTAGTGATATTCTGTGCTACGCACAGAGTGATATTATGCCTTGCGGCATAGTGATATTTTTGCTGTCGCAAAAGTTATATTATATTCGCCTCTTAACTGCCCAACGGGCAATATCACTTAGGCGTAGCCTAAATATCACTGCGAAGCAATATAACTCGCCGTAGGCGAATATAACTAAAAAACTCTTGTTCTTTCGAACAAGAGTTTTTTTTTGGAGCTGATAACCAGAGTCGAACTGGTGACCTCATCCTTACCAAGGATGCGCTCTACCTTCTGAGCTATATCAGCACTGGCGACCCGGAAGGGGCTCGAACCCTCGACCTCTAGCGTGACAGGCTAGCGTTCTAAACCAACTGAACTACCGGGCCATCGTCGACAGCTTTCATATTGTAACAGATTTATTTTGTTCTGTCAAGCATCTTTTTAAAATTTTTTATTTTTTTTGCTTTTATCCGCTATTGTAATAGTCTGCAAAATATGCTATAATATTTTGATGTACGGTGTAAAAGGCGCAAAGTGGCACCAACACCGTAAAAAAGGTTAGATTCGGTAAGGATTGGTTAATTTGGTTCGCGAAGACATCAGAAACGTTGCTATCATCGCCCACGTCGACCACGGTAAGACTACCCTGGTAAACGAGCTTCTGCGCCAGTGCGGCGCCTTCAGAGAAAATCAAGAGGTGTCCGACCGTGTTATGGACTCGGGCGACCTTGAGCGTGAGCGCGGTATCACTATACTTTCAAAAAATACTGCCATAAGCTACAACGGCATAAAGATAAACGTCGTTGACACTCCGGGACACGCCGACTTCGGCGGCGAGGTCGAGCGAGTGCTCAAGATGGTAAACGGCGTTTTGCTGGTCGTCGATGCCTACGAAGGCCCCATGCCCCAGACGAGGTTCGTCCTTCAGCACGCCCTCGAGCTCGGACTCAAGGTCGTCATAGTCGTCAACAAGGTAGACCGTCCCGATGCCCGCCCCGCAGAGGTGGTAGACGAGATACTCGAGCTTCTTTTGGAGCTTGACGCTACCGACGAGCAGCTCGATTCCCCCGTAATATTTGCATCCGCCCGTACGGGATGTGCATCCCTTTCACACTACGATGCAGGTACCGACTTCAAGCCCCTGCTCGACGCCATAGTTACCCACGTTCCCCCTCCCGAGGGCGACGAGAATGCTCCGCTTCAGATGCTGGTGTCCTCCATCGACTATAACGAATACGTCGGACGTATCGCCGTAGGCCGCATCGAAAACGGCGTTCTGCAACAGAACGACGATATTATGCTTACCGACTGGCACGGCGCCCGTCCCAACGTCAAGGCAAGGGCGGTAAGCCTGTTTGTCTTTGACGGACTTTCGAGGGTCCCCGTGAGCTCCTCCAAGCCGGGTGACATCGTAGCTCTTGCCGGCCTTGAAAACGTCAACATAGGCGATACCGTCTGTGATCCCCTCAATCCTGCGCCCCTTCCCTTCGTTAAGATATCCGAGCCGACCGTCGAGATGACCTTCTCGGTCAACGACAGTCCTCTTGCAGGCAGGGAGGGCAAATTCGTCACCTCCAGAAACCTCCGTGAAAGACTCTTCCGTGAGCTTTTGAAGGACGTCTCCCTCAAGGTCGAGGAGACCGACTCCACCGACAGCTTCAGCGTGATGGGCAGAGGTGAGATGCACCTTTCGATACTTATCGAGACCATGCGCCGTGAGGGCTATGAGTTCCAGGTCGGCGCACCCAAGGTCCTTTTCAAGACCGACGAAAACGGAACCAAGCTTGAGCCCTTCGAGGAGCTGGTCGCCGACGTTCCCGAGTCGGCAGTGGGCGTGGTCATGGAAAAGCTCGGCGCACGCAAGGGCGAGCTTGTTCGTATGAGCCCCATTGCGGGACGTATGCGCCTTGAATTCCTCATTCCCTCCAGAGGTCTGTTCGGTTACAGAAGCGAATTTCTGACCGATACTCGAGGCGAGGGGGTGCTCAATACGATATTCCACGGCTACGAGCCTGCAAAGGGCGAGCTTTCGTCCCGTTCTGTCGGTGCTCTTATCGCATTTGAGAGCGGCGAATCCATCACCTACGGCCTTTACAACGCCCAGGAGCGAGGCCAGCTCTTCATCGGCGCAGGCGTTCCCGTCTACGCAGGCATGGTCGTCGGTCTTTCGCCCAAGGGTGAGGATATAGTGGTAAACGTCTGCAAGAAAAAGCACGTTTCCAATATGCGTGCCTCCGGCAGCGACGAAGCACTCAGACTCGTTCCCTGCAAGAAGATGAGCCTTGAGCAGTGCCTTGAGTTCCTCTCGGAGGACGAGCTTCTCGAGGTCACCCCGACCTCCCTGCGTATCCGCAAGGCAGAGCTCGACCACGGCGCAAGAGCCGTTGCCGCCTCCAAGAAGAAGGCTGCCGCCAAGGCGTAAGGAGAGCATATGCCCTTTTACACCTTTAAGTGCAACTCCTGCGGTGAGGTCTTCGAGGTAAACTGCTCCATCGCCGAGAAGGACAGCAAAAGCGTGTCCTGCCCCGGCTGCGGCGCAAACGAGCTTGACCGTGTATTTCAAGGCTTCTCGGTATCGGTCAAGGGCGGCTCTGCAGGATGCGGAGAGGGCGGATGCCCCCACGCTTCGGCCTGCGGCGGCTGTTGCCATAACAAAAAGTAAAATTAAAATACCGCTTTACTCTCGGTAAAGCGGTATTTTTTATGCATCAGAGGGGATGGTAGTTATCTTCGGCTATTGCCATATCCATAAGGGAGGAAAACTTCGTCCAGCGGACCCTGTCACCAAGCAGGGTGTCGACACGTCTGCCGACCTCTCTGAGGGCTGCAAGCCCCGTGCGGCGGCCGTTTGAGAACATCGACTGCCAGTGGGTCAGTATCACCGGGTAGGAGCCGTTTTCAAGACAGTCGATTATCTGTCCCCGAAGACCGTCGGCCGATATGAGCTGATCGGCGATGGCGTTTAGATAGTCGGGGTCGGTGCGCTCGGAGTCTATGCTCTGCCAGAACACGTCGTTGCAGGTGCAGGCTATTGCGACCGTCTGCAGTCCGTTTTCTCTGTGGGAGACCGTAGGACGGGTGTTTGGCACGCCCGTTTTGAATCGGCAGAAATACCAGCTCTTGTCAAGGTCAAATACCGCCTTGAAGGCATCGGCGATGGCGGCGGAGTAGTCCTTCTCGACCCTTGCGCCAAAGCCCCAGGGCGAGGAGACACCGGTGGGACGGATGCCTGCGGCCTTGAGCAGCTCAAGGGCACGGGTGATGTAGGGGGTAAGGGTGGCACGGGTCTGGTGCCTTGACCAGAGCTCCTCGTTTTCCTCCAAAAATCCGCCGTTTTCAAGGTCGACCGCATAGTGATGGGTCAGCATTTCGGGGCAGAAGTCAAAGTATGGCGAAAGGCGGTCGTTTGCGATCCTCAGCCAACGCTCGACCTCGGTCTGATCACAGCCCTCAATGCCGTTTACGATGTCTCCCAGACATCCGGGCATGGGTACGATGGTAAACTTGCCGCAGATACCGAAGTGCTCGACGGTGTCGCAAAACTCCTCCAAAAAATCCGTCGGGACACGGTCCTTAAGCGGCTCACCCAGAGCGTTGCACTTGTTTCCGCCTGCATGCTCACGGTAGACGTGTATAAGCGGAGCGGGGTCGTCGATTATGATGCTGATAGGCGTTCTTTCCATCCCTAAATCCTCCCCTTAGTAGAGCTTTGCAAGGTTGTCAAGTGCGAGAATAAATATTTTGACCGACTTCATAAGGCTATCAAGAGGTGTGTATTCGTCTCTTTGATGGGGAGTGCCCTTGCCCGGACCGAAGTAGTCGGGCTGGCCGGGTATGCCCATGCCGAAGGTAACGGCGTTGGGGAAGTGCCTTGAATAGGTGCCGCCGCCCATGACGTAGGGGGTTGTGTCGATGTCGAGCACCGCCGAGCAGGCGTCGGTCAGAGCCCTGACCTGGGGCTTGTCGGGGGAGGAGTAGTAGCCCTCCGACTGCTCGATGACCATCGCCTCCGAGCCGTAGGGACGGAGACTGTCGTTTATGGCGTCAAGTATGGCAGGGAATTTCATTTCGGCGGGGTAACGGATGTTGCAGTTTTGGACGATACTGCCGTCCTCCTCGGTGCGGATAACACCGCCCACGCAGGTCAGCCTGCCGAATACCTCGCTGTCTGCGGCAATGCCCAGACCGCTTCCGTAGTTGTCCTTGAAAAGCTCAAGCAGAGCCTCCAAAGCCTTAAAGGAGGAGGAAGCCTTGTCGATAAGTCCGTTTTCAACGATAAAGGCGGCAAGCTTGGTTATGGCGTTTACCGAGCCCTCGGGACGGGAGGCGTGGGCCGAGGTGCCGTGGGCGACGATGCGGAGGGTGTCACCCTCGGTAACGGCCTCGATGCCCTCGGGAAGCTCGGGAAGGTCGGTCTTTGCTATGACAGCCTCGGCAAGGTCGGCAACTGCGTTGCTGACGGTACCGCCGTTGACGGAGATAAGACCGCCGTCGGTCTTTCCTATGGTAAACTCGAGGGCCGCAATGCCCTTTTCGCCTACGCAGACGGGGTAGGTGCTGTCTGGGGTGAAGGTAAAATCGGGAGCGGGGCGGCTTTCAAGGAAGTGGGGAAGGTCGCCCATGCCGGTCTCCTCGGAGCAGCCGAGTATCAGACGTACGGTAAAGGGAAGCTCGATGTTGTTTTCCTTGAAAAAGTTCATCGCAAGCATAGCCGCAACCGCCGCATCCTTGTTGTCGCAGGCGCCTCTGCCGATTATGACGTTGCCGTCAAATATTCCCTTGAAGGGCTCAAAGCTCCAGCCGTTTCCCGCAGGAACGACGTCAAGGTGGGAAAGTATGCCTATCTCCTTATCGCCCTTTCCCTTGAGAAGCAGGCTTCCGCAGTAGTAATCGTGGTTTTCCGCCTCGAAGCCCTTTTTCTCGGCCTCGGAGAGGACGTGGTCAAGCAGCTCGCCTACCGGTCTTCCGAAGGGATACTTTCCCTCGGGAGAGGATGAGACGCTCGGGTAGGATATAAGCTTTATAAGTCCGTCCACCGCTGCTTGGCGTATGCGTGGATCGTTAACGTAGCTCTCGGCTTTGTTGTTCATATTTGTATCTCCTCCTAAATAATTACGAATACATCTGCCGTACTATCCTGTCGGCAAGTGATGTCGGTAACAACCGCCTTGCAAAGCAAAGCAGCTTGTTTTTTAAGCCAACGGTTCGTATTGGTGGCATCTTGCGACAGAGAGCAATACAGACTACTGCGTCTGCAACTCTTTTGGGCGGTGCGCCGTTGCGTTCGTCACGCTCCATCTTTGAAATGCCCTTTTCAAAGCCCTTGGCGTAGGGACTGTAGGAAACGTCAGGCTTTTTTCTTGAATCGGTAAAGCCGGTCTTGGTATCGCCGGGCTCTACCACGGAGAGCTCTATTCCAAAGGGAGCACATTCAGCTCTCATGGCGCTTGTGAGCGACCGCAGTGCGGCCTTTGACGCAGAATAGATGCTTTGAAAGGGGACGGCAAACTCTGCTGCAAGTGAGCCAATGTTAATTATACGTCCACCACCTTGCTCACGCATATACGGCAGGGCTGCTCGCATTACTCGCAGAGCACCGAAAAAGTTGGCGTCCATCTGCGAAATGGCATCTTCGAACGGCATGTCCTCCGCTGCACCGGAAACTCCGAAGCCGGCGTTGTTCACCAGCAGGTCAATTCTGCCATCTCTTTGTACGACGGTATCAATTGCCGATTTAGCAGAGTCGGCATCGGCAAGGTCAAGATAAAGGCAGTCAAATCCGTTCAGTTGAACGACCTCGCCAGGTGGTATACGTCTTGATGTGCCGTATACACAAAACCCTGAGGCCTTCAGCGCCTTCATCGTTTCAAGCCCAATGCCCGAAGAACCACCGGTTACCAGACATACCTTCTTTTGTTCCACAGTCACACCTCCCAACAATTTTTTCTAAAATTATTATACCACAAAGAAAACTATTGTGGTATAATAATTTTCAGAAAGATAAAAACATAGCAAAAAGGAGAGGGAAAATGTCGATTTTTGATAAGTGCAATGAGTTTAATGAACCCCAAAAAGTAAAAGAGATGGGGATATATCCCTATTTCCATGCACTTGAGAGCGGTCAGGATACCGAAGTCGTCATTGACGGACGAAGTACGATTATGATCGGTTCGAACAACTACATGGGACTAACATCTGATCCTCGTACCATCGCCGCAGCAAAGGAGGCGCTTGAGAAATACGGTACCGGCTGTTCCGGATCTCGTTTTTTAAACGGTACACTTGACCTCCACGTTGCCCTTGAAAACGAGCTTGCCGACTTTTTTAAAAAAGACGGTGCGGTGACATGGTCTACCGGCTTTCAAAGCAACCTTGGCGTTATTTCCTGTCTGGCAGGAATGCATGACTACATAATATCAGACCGTGAAAACCATGCCTCCATTGTTGATGGTTGCCGTTTGAGCTATGCAAAGCGTACTCTTAAATACAACCACAGCGATATGGAGGACCTTGAACGCGCCCTTTCCTACGTTCCTGAGGAGTCGGGCAAGCTTATCGTTACCGACGGCGTGTTTTCCATGGGCGGAGACATCGCAAACCTTCCCGAAATATGCCGTCTTGCCAAAAAGTACGGCGCGGGCGTTATGGTAGACGACGCCCACGGCGTGGGCATGATAGGCAAGGATGGAAGCGGTACGGCGAGCTATTACGGTCTTGAGGACGAGGTCGACGTGATAATGACCACCTTCTCAAAGTCGCTTGCCTCCCTCGGAGGATGTATTGCGGCAAACGAAAGGATAATAAACTACGTCCGCCACAAGTCCCGCCCCTTTATCTTCAGCGCAAGCATTCCTCCCGCAAACGCCGCCTCGGCGCTTGCCGCGCTGCGGATAATCCGCGCCGAGCCCGAAAGGAGAGAAAATCTCCTTAAGGTGGCCGAGCGCATGAGATACCGCCTCGGGCAGGCCGGTATACCCTACGGAAAAAGCAGTACCGCCATCGTACCCATTATGACCTACGATATGGTAAGGACGCTTACCATCACCGCAAAGCTTCTTGCCGAGGGGGTATACGTCAACCCCGTTCTGCCGCCCGCCGTCAACCCGGGCGAGTGTCTGCTCAGAACAAGCTATACCGCCACCCACACTCTCGAACAGATCGACCGTGCGGCAGATATCATAATCAAAGTATACAAAGAAAACTAAAACAAAGCTCCGTCCTGTGGGACGGAGCTTTTGCTATCTTAACAGCGGCTGGAGCTGACGAGCCTCCAAGGCATAACGGACGGTGTCGGGTATGAGTGTAAAGTCGGCAACCGCCGAGCAGGGCTTGCCCTGCGGATCGTCCTGGGAGAAGGGAACGAAGTAAAAGCCCTTCCTTGAGAGAAGACTTCCGATGTTTGCGGCATTCCCCGAGAGGGCATCGTTGGTGGAAACGGCGATAACTACGGGGCGGGAGTTGCGAAGATGGGATTTTACCGCAAGGGTGACGGGTGTGTCCGATATGCCTGCGGCTATCTTTGCGATGGTGTTGCCCGTTGCAGGGGCGACAAGGAGTATGTCTAAAAGCTTTTTTGGACCGATGGGCTCGGCCGAGGCGATGGAGGATATGATCTTCTTTCCCGTAAGCCCCTCTATCTCCGAGACGAAGGAAGCAGAGCTTCCGAAGCGTGTATCGGTGGAGTGTGCGTTGAAGCTCATTATGGGGAATATCTCATATCCCTCCTCCGCAAGGCGGTACATCTGGGGTATGACCTGCTTGAAGGTGCAAAAGGATCCGCACATGGCAAATCCGAGACGAATGCTCACTGTATGTTCACCGACCTTTCCCTGAGCATATTTTCTACCGTTTCAAGTATTATTCCTGCGGCTGTCTGGGGGGAGAACCGTCCGGGAAGTCCGAGGGCCCGTATGACCCTTACTCCGCTCCCTACGGCCGCATCGGGTACGATCCCTCCGGGGTCGGAGGCAAGGTCTATTATCACCGTTCCTCCGTCACAGCCGTCTATAAGCCGACGGTCGATCAAGGGGTAGGGGACGGTGTTGAATATCACCCGAAAGCCCTTGAGTCCTTCAAGCGGCTCGGAGCAGACCGTCTCAAAGCCCCTTGCACGGGCAAGGGCGAGGTCGGAGGGCTTTCTCGCCGCCACCGTCACTCCGCCGCCAAAGCCGGACAGAAGCTCCGAAAGCAGCTTTCCTATCCTTCCGTAGCCTATGACCAGCGATCTGCAGGAGTTAAGGGTGCAGGGAAGCTCGGAGAGTGCTATCTGCACCGCGCCCTCGGCACTCGGGACGGCGTTTGCCACCGTCAGCTCCTCACGCAGGGAATAGTCCGAGCATTCACAGCCGCGTGCGGCGCAGTCGGAGATAAAACGCTCGGGAAGCCTTCCTCCGAAGACCGCCGCACCTCGGGGCAGGTCTGCAAGTATTGCCGCAGGGGTGATGCCGCTGCGGGCAAGGGGGGCGTTTATCTGACCCGACGCCGTGAGGGCGGGGTAGGGCAGAATTACCGCATCCGCATCCGCAAGTGCGTCCTTTAGCGGAAATCTCGGGCAGGGAAGCGGCCCCTCACAGCCTTCAAAGCCCCAAAGCCTTACCCGATGTCCTTTGTTTGAAAGCAAGGAGGCAAGGTAGAGCTGCCTTGCGTCTCCGCCTATGATCGAAAAGTTCATATCTTGATACCGATATCCTTTTGTCGGGATGTATGCAGAAATATCCTGCATACACCATATTATTCCGAAAGGACAAAATGGGTGTAAAAAAAGAGGCCACGGAATATCCGTGACCTCTTTACCGATATTTACTTTGAGGTGTCGGCCTTCAGCCCGTCTTTGGTAAGCAACGCCGAGTATTGGTATTCTGTGCCGTCCATGACCGACCGGAAGGTAAGACGGATGTTCTCCCCCTCGGGTGCTGCCTCAAATCCGAGGAGCTCATCATAGTACAGATTTATGCCCTTGGGTAAGAAAAGGCGCGTATTTTCTTTTGTGATGACACTTTGCCATGTCACGCCGCCGTCAAGGGTATAGCTTGCGGCGTTTTCAAGGTTGGGAAAATCGTGCCGCAGTGAAACAATAACACCTATGCTTTCCCCGACAAAGAGCATCTTTGCGGTCTCGGGGGTCGTTCCCCATTGAGTCGGAAGGCCGTCTTGATTGTAGGTAAAAAGCCTTTTGCCGTGCTTCTTGTTGCATATCCCGGAGTTTTCGAGGTACCAACCCTCTCCGTCGTCAATGCATATTTCATAGTATACGTTGATGGTCGCCCGTACAATGTAGTATATTGCGATCCTTCTGCCGCTTTCAAATTTCCATCCGGCTACGAATTGACCGGGGCGTGGAAAAGACGGATCGTAGTATATTTCTCCCCTTGCAAGTTCATATTCTGCAATCTCAGCCTCATCGGCCGTATCGGGCGGTTCCGGAGGGTAGTTGAGGTCGGGCAGGTCGGGGACGGGGTCGTCAAAGCCGTAATAAAACGTCGGGAGGTCGTCGGTCTCGTCGAGCGGACCGCAGTTCGGCTTTGACGAGCAGGATGCCATAGTAAACAAGAGGCAGAGTACCAATAGGATTCGTACGAGTTTCATAGACTATTCGACCGTCCTTTCCTCACTGTACGTTTTACGCAGTCAAGCCATATTGTTTGTTATCGGTTCCCCTTTTACGGGCGGCAACTGCCGCAGGCGACGTAGCCGTTGTCGATTAGCCACTGTCTTGTGCCGGAGTAATCCTCCCTGTTTGCGGGATTCATATCGGTGACGGAGGAGCATTCGGGCTTGTGGAACTTCTTTGTGTTGGTGTTTAAAACGTAGGAGAGTATCTCTCCGCCGTCGGTCGTTGCCGAGGTCTGCACGCCGCCCTTTGCAAGCTCGCTCTCGCCCGTGGCGTAGTCGATATCGACGCCCGGCTGGACGTTGTAGCAGTAGACGTTAAAGCAGATTCCGTCCCCGTCGTCCTCGACCGAGTAGGCCTCCATCTGCACACCTCTTGCGACAAGCTCCTTTCCGACGAATATCGGCGTCACACGGTAGAGCACGTGGTTGCCCGTCTCTTTGACGTAGTCGGCCACCATGTTTTCAAAGGGGAGCATTCCCTGGACGTTTAAGTACCTCGTGCCGGTGATAAGGTTTTCCTCGTTGGCATTTTCGCCGGTGAGCTGGAAGCCGATGAGGTGACAGCGGTTGTAGAGATATTTGCCGTCGACGACGTCGTACTTGACTGTGTGCCAGCCCGTAGGCTTGACCGAGCCTATCTCGCCTCTGTCCTCGGTGGGCATGATGTCACGCCCGATGCTTGCTATACAGACCCCGCACCGTCCAAGACTGTCAAGCTCTGCGTAGCTCTCATAGGAGCTGCTGACGAGGTCGGCCTCGGAAAAGTCGGGTGTGTTGCCGTTGATGGCAACGTAGGGACTTCCCGAATAGGGAGGTATCTCGTCAAGCCCGACAACGGGTTGGGTGTTATCTGAACTGCCGCCAAAGCCGAGCGGTCCCGAAAGCGGACCCTCGGGCAGGAATAACGATGCAACGAGCAATACCGCCGCAATGGCTATTACGGCCAAAAAGCCCTTGCTTGAGGATCTTCTTTTCCTTGCACTCATCTGATGAATACCTCCTTGGTTATGCGGTCGTGGGACGAGCCCTTAAACTCGGCGGTCTCGCTTAAACGAAAGCCGCACTCACATGGCAAAAAGTCCATAGCCACGTCGCTTGGATAGTCACGGTTCCAACAGTAGATGACTATCTCCTCAATGCTTTGAAGAAGGCGGGAGAAGGTCTCACGCTCGACAAAACAGTATTCGCCGTCGTCTGCACCGTCAAGGTAGTCCTCGCCGACCGTCAGCTCAAAGACGTCCTCGGGAAACAGGGGCAGGGAGTAGGGAGATATGCGGAGACGGCTGCCGGTGGTAACGGCGATATCCTCGGTGACCCTGCGGTCACGGCTGAGACGGCGGCCGTTGAAGCTAATCCCGCCACGGGAGTCAAGACAAATTATTATCTTCAGACAAACTCACCCTCTCGTTCTTTCTTTGGGATAATTTTACCACAGCCGAGCCTACCCGTCAAGGCAGACAAAAAGGCCCTGCGGAGGGCTCTCCGCAGGACCTTTGAAGGGAGTTATTTTATTTCCTCAAAATCGGCAGCGCCGTGCTTGCACAGGGGGCAGATAAAGCCCTCGGGAAGCTCCTCACCCTCGTAGATGTAGCCGCACACCTTGCAGACGTAACCCTTCTTGCCCTCGGTGACGGGCTTGGGCTTGACGTTGTTTTGGTAGTAGGTATAGGTCATGGTCTCACGGTCGGAAATGACACGTGCCTCGGTGACCGAGCATATAAACATACCGTGGGTGTCGAGGTCGATATACTGCTCGACCTTGAGTGACATAAAGGAGTTTATATACCTCGGCAGGAAGACAAGGCCGTTATCCGAGCGCAGCGGCTCGCAGGAGGCGAACTTGTCGACGTTTCTGCCGCTGACAAATCCGAAGGCCTCAAAGACCTTGAAGGGAGCGTCGACGGTCAGACAGTTGATGTTCATCACACCGCTCTGGCGGATGACGTGGTGGGAATAGTTTTCCTTGTTGATGGTGACGGCGATGCGGTTGGGGGTATTTGTGACCTGGGTGACGGTATTTACGATAAGGCCGTTGTCCTTTTTGCCGTCGTTGGAGGTCACGACGTAGAGACCGTAGCCGATGTTGAAAAGGGCCGAAAGGTCGTTTTTGTTGGCCGTCGAATCCTGCCTTGCAAGATATTCCTTGCAGAGCTCGTCGGAAAGGGAGACCAGTGCGGACGAGCTTTCCTCGTTGAGAGCCGAGAGGATGCGTACCGAGGTGTCGGCGTAGGTGAGGTTTTTGCACTTTTCGAGCATTTCCCGCATGACCTTTGCCGCCATGGGCGCCCAGCTTCCGTTTTCGATGAGGGCGACGGTGCGGTTGGAGAAGTTGCGCTCGGTGAGGTGGTTGATAAATTCACGCATAAAGGGGAAGATCTCGGCGTTGTAGGTGGTAGTGGCAAGCACCAGCTTGCTGTAACGGAATGCGTCGCTGACGGCCTGGGCCATGTCGCAGCGTGCAAGGTCGTAGACCTTGACGGTGGGACAGCCCTTGCCGTTAAGCATATCGGCAAGCTGCAGGACGGCCTTTTTGGTGTTGCCGTAGACCGAGGTGTAGGCTATCACGATGCCCTCTTCCTCGGGCTGGTAGCTTGACCAGGTGTTGTAAAGTCCGATATAGTATCCTAAATTTTCCTTGAGCACGGGGCCGTGAAGGGGGCAGATGGTAGCGATGTCAAGCCCTGCAGCCTTTTTGAGGAGGGCCTGCACCTGGTTGCCGTACTTGCCGACGATGCCGATAAAGTAACGGCGGGCCTCGTCTGCCCAGGGCTCGTCGGTGTCGGGAGTGCCGAACTTTCCAAAGCCGTCTGCCGAGAAGAGGACCTTGTCACAGGAATCGTAGGTCACGATGACCTCGGGCCAGTGTACCATCGGTGCGGTCACGAAGGTGAGGGTGTGGCGTCCCAGTGAAAGGGTGCTGCCCTCGCCGACCTCGATACGGCGGTCGGAAAAATCGGTACCGAAGAAGTTCTGCATCATCACGAAGGCCTTTGCCGAGGCGACGATGACAGCGTCGGGATATACCTTTACGAAGTTTGCGATATTTGCCGAGTGGTCGGGCTCCATGTGCTGGATGATGAGATAATCGGGCTTGCGCTCGCCAAGGGTGTTTTGGATATTGTCAAGCCACTCATGGGTAAAGGCGGCGTCGACGGTGTCCATTATGGCGATCTTCTCGTCGATAATGGCGTAGGAGTTGTATGAGATACCGTTCGGTACGGGGTACTGCCCCTCAAACAGGTCTACCTTGCGATCGTTGACACCGATGTATTTGATATCGTTCGTAATAAACATAATTTTCCACCTCGTGCAATATTATATAGCTTTTTGCCGTGGGAATCAAGCGTTTATGTAGGGTCAGTTGAGAATTCTTCCGTCGGTCGTCACCGTGAAGACCTGAAGAGGGATACTCTTTCCGCTTGCCCGGAGGGCACGCTTTACGGCGTTTTCCAGACCTCCGCAGCAGGGTACCTCCATACCTGCCACGGTAATGCTCCTTATGGGATTTGATCTGAGTATCGCCGTAAGCTTTACCGAGTAGTCGCCCTCGTCAAGCTTGGGACAGCCGATAAGGGTTATCCTTCCCCGCATAAGCTCGTTGTGGAAGCCTCCGCAGGCAAACGCCGTGCAGTCGGCGGCTATGAGTAGCTCGGCATCCTCAAAATAGGGTGCGTTGACCGGCACCAGCTTTATCTGTACGGGCCATTGCGAAAGTCTGCTCGGAGAGGAGGACTGCCTTGCTGCCCGGACCGAAGCATCCCGCTTTATGGTGCGGGAGCTTGTGCCGGGACAGCCGCAGGGAAGCTTTGCCTCCTGCCTTTGCTGCTTTGCACGGCTGACCGCCTCCTCGTCGTAGGCGGGAGCCTCACGCTCCTCAAAGGATATGGCATTCGTGGGGCAGGCGGGCAGACAGTCACCCAGACCGTCGCAATAGTCCTCCCGTGTAAGCACCGCCTTGCCCTTTATCATCTCGATGGCACCCTCGTGGCAGGCCCTTGCGCAGGCTCCGCAGCCGTTGCACCTTTCCCCGTCGATACGAATTATTCGTCTCTTCATTGCAATATCCTCCCGTTAAAAGCATTTTCCGACCTTGCAGTCCTCTGTGTTTCCGCAGCGGTAGCAAAGCTCGTTGGGGCATTGACCGTTGTTTAAAAAGTCGGAGATATTTTTTACCGTCGTTTCGGCGATGTTTGCAAGCGCCTCCTCGGTCAGGAATGCCTGATGTGACGTCACGATGACGTTTGGCATCGAGATCAGACGTGCCAGCGTGTCGTCCTCCATGATGTGTCCCGAGTTGTCCTCGAAAAACAGGTCGGCCTCCTCCTCGTAAACGTCCAGGCAGGCCGCCCCGACCTGGCGGGATTTTATCCCCGCAAGCAGCGCCTCGGCATCGACCAAAGCGCCTCGGGAGGTGTTGATTATGACCACGCCCTTTTTGCAGCTGCTCAACGCCCTGCCGTCAATGATGTGACGGGTGTCGTCTGTCAGAGGGCAGTGAAGGGAGATTATGTCGCTTTGAGCAAAAAGCTCTTCAAGACTGACGTATCTCAGAAGGTCGCTCTCAAGCTCCCTTGAGGGGAACTTATCGTATGCCAGCACCCTCATGCCAAAGCCCCTGCAGATGTCGATGAATACACGGCCTATACGACCGGTGCCGATGACGCCGACGGTCTTGCCGTGAAGATCGAAGCCGGTAAGCCCCGAAAGACTGAAGTTGAAATCCTTTGTGCGGATATATGCCTTGTGTATCCGTCGGATAGAAGTCAGCAAAAGCGCCATTGCGTGCTCGGCAACTGCGTAGGGGGAGTATGCAGGCACCCGCAGGACGTGTATCCTGCCGAAGGCGTGCTTCATATCTACGTTGTTAAATCCGGCACACCGCAGTGCCAAAAGCTTTACTCCCATCTGCTCCAGACGGTCTATGACGGCGGCGTCTACCGTGTCGTTTACGAATGCACAGACACCGTCGGCTCCCTTTGCAAGCTCCGCCGTGTCGGCGTTGAGCTTGGTCTCGAAATATTTAAAGGTAACGCCGTACTCCTTTGCATACCTCTCGAATGCGGGTACGTCGTAGGGCTTTGTATCAAAAAACGCTATTTTCATCCTTGGTCCTCCTTGACTTTGTAGCTCTATGATAGTATAATTTGTCCGTAAAGTATGTTGAAAATTCAACAGAAGGAGAAAACGTGAAAAAATATTCCGAAATTCTCTGCCGCTGTCCGCTGTTTGAGGGCGTAAACGGGGATGACGTCACGGCGATGTTAGGATGTCTGAGGGCAAGGGTGGAGCACTTTGACAAGAAATATACCGTTTTTGCCGAGGGCTCACCGGCAAAATACGTAGGCATCGTCCTGAGCGGCTCGGTGCAGACCGTCCGCAACGATTTTTACGGAAACAGAAGTATTATAGCAAACGCAGGCCCCTCTGAGATGTTCGGAGAGGACTTTGCCTGCGCCGAGATGAGCTCTCTTCCTATAAGCATCATCGCAAACGAGCCAAGCGAGGTAATGCTTATCGACTGCTCGCATATCCTTCACACCTGCTCAAACGCCTGCGACTTTCACTGTCGGATGATATTCAATCTGATGAAGGACCTTGCAAGAAAGACCGTCGCCTTTCACGAGCGCATAGAGATAACCTCCAAGCGTACCACCAGGGAAAAGCTGATGACCTATCTGATGGGACAGGCGAAGCTTGCCGGAAGCGACAGCTTCGAGATACCCTTTGACAGGCAGGAGCTTGCCGATTTTCTGGAGGTGGACCGAAGCGGTCTGTCCGCCGAGATAGGCAAGCTCAGGGATGAGGGCGTGCTTGAAAGCAACAGAAAACACTTCAGGCTGTTATAAAAAAGCTCCGCTTGCCGTGAGGCAGGCGGAGCTTTTATCATACTTTCTTTTTTCGGTCGAAGCGGAACATTGCAATCAAGAGCGAGGTCATAACGAAGCACTCGGTAAGTATTCCTCCGTAGGACCGATTTATAAGGTTGTAGACCATCCACATCGGAGAGGAGGGGAGGTTGAGTCGCCTTATGTAGGTAGGGTTTGAAAGGAAGAAGGCCACCGTGGTCAGCATCATTGCCACCGTCGGAAGGAGGCTTGCGGGCCCGTCCCAGGTAAATATACCTATAACGGCCATGGCGGCGCAGAATACTCCGATCCATACCCTGCTGTCGGCCCACTTCTTTCCCTTGAAGGAAAACACCGCCGAGCGAGCAACGCCGATGACGTTGAGCAGAGAGCCGGTGTAGGCACCGATAAGCAGGAAGTGAAGGGTGAAGACCGTCCCTGCAAGAAGCTGAAAAAGCAGGATGTTACGGCGGCGGTTGCTTTGAAAGGAGACGATGGCAAGGGCAAGACCGATAAACCCAAGGATCTGGGCAAAGGTCTCCATCAGCGGTTCTTGGCTTCGCCTCTCTCAAAACGGATCTTGCCGACGACGAGAGATATCAGCATTGCTATGAAGGCGTAGGTGAGCTGCATGTTGGAGTTGGTGTAGTAGAAGAATACCGAGAACAGACAGGTAGCAATGTGCATGTTACGCATATAGCGGTCGGACTTCATATCGAATGCAAAGAAGGTCGATACGGTTGCGGCAACCAGCAGCAGTACGGAGTAGGGATCCTGCTTGGGGATGGCGATGGACAGCACAGCAAAGGGAACGATACCTACCAGAGCATAGATAAGAGGCCAAAGCTTGAAGTCCTCGCTGGTGTTAAAGAGCTTGGTATAGCTCAGAGAATACATGATAACGGTGATAAAGGAGAAGACGACGGGGGAGAGGTAGAGCCTGTAAGCGGAGACGGAGTATAAGGTCTGACAGAGGGTAGATCCGCCTACGAAGAAAAATCCCAAACAGAGGAAGAGCTTAATAAGCTTACGGTTGCTAAACTGGAAGGAGATGGCAAAAGCAATGATCGCCAAGGGCTCCAGGAAACTATTTATTGTTATAAGTATCTGTTGAGTCTGAGTCATAAAAGAGTGCCTCCTAAAACAGTTTCCTATATCTTACCACAAAACTGAAAAAAGATAAAGCCTTTTTGGAAAAATTTTTTCTTTTTTACCTTTGACGACAAAAAATTTTTGCTTGAGTGTTTGTTTGAAAAGTGCTTGACAATCATTGGTACGGAAGTTATAATTATAAATAACGACTTATAACCGATAGGGAAAGGCGGATTTGATTCATTATGGCAAAGAAAAAGATTGCTTTGATCGGCTTGATCCTCGCAGCCGTAGCGATAGTTGTGGCCGTTGTGCTGCTGAAGATCGGAAGCGAAGATATTAATCTTGAGCTCAAGGGCAACGCTCTGGAGATAAAGGGCGGCGACGTTAACTATGCCGTCGAGACCCCCATTGAGATCTCCGGCGTGTATACCCGCAAACTTATGGACAGCGATAAGTTTGAGGGCAAGATCGTCATAGGCGACTACTCCATCTACCTCGGCGGAGATAACCCCATTGAGACAGGTATGAACGGACAGAAGGTCGACCGCAGCGAAGTCGTGTTCAACAACGGCAAGTACGGCGCAGCCGATATCTACCGCAACGAGACCAAGCTTCTGGGTACCCTTTATTTTAACGAGGACCTGACCGCCTTCGTTCTCTGTATCCACGAAAACCAGGCCTGGTCGGTCGCCAACGGCGTAGCGGTCGTCTACCCCGCACAGACCCGTGAAGAGGCTGTCGAGCTGATGAACGAGATGGGCAAGTATGCCAGACCTCTCGAGGGTATGAAATAAAATAGTGCCAATACCAAAGAGGTGTCCTTTTGCGGCACCTCTTTTTATTATCTCTTTTACTATTGTATTTTATAGGAAAAAGAGGTATAATAAAACAGAATATATACTTAACGGAGGTTTGCCCCGAATGGACATAACGGCTGCAGTCGAAGATATACGCCGTCGCATCGGAACGGCCTGTCGGTCGGTCGGCCGTGATGCCGATGAAATAACCCTTCTTGCGGCCACCAAGACCCGCTCTGCCGAGGAGATACGCACTGCCGTGTCGGCGGGCGTGGACGCTTTGGGGGAGAACCGTGCCGACGAGCTTGACCGAAAGTACCCCTTGGGTGCGTACGAGGGTCTGCCGCTGCACTTTATCGGGGCGCTCCAGACAAACAAGGCAAAGCTCCTTGTCGGAAGGGTGGACCTTATCCACTCGGTCGATTCCGAGCATCTGCTGAAGACCCTTTCAAGGCTTGCCCTTGAGCGGGGCGTGCGGCAGGACGTTCTCGTTGGCGTCAATATTGCCTCCGAGGCGGCAAAGTCGGGCGTAGCTCCCGACCGTGTCGAGGCCTTTTGTGACCTTGCCTGCAGGACCGAGGGCCTGCGCCTTCGGGGACTTACCGCAATACCGCCTGCCCTCGAACCGCCCGAAAGACATTTCGAGCTCGCCGCAGACCTGTTTTCAAGGATAAAAAGCAACAGCCCCGACGGCTTTGATACCCTTTCCATCGGCATGAGCAACGATTTCGAGACGGCCATAGCCTACGGCTCGACGGTGGTGAGGATAGGAAGGGCAATATTCGGTGAGAGGATATACAGATGAGCCGCAAAAGCGAAAATACCGGATTTATATGTGAAAACTGCGGCAGACGGGTCGAGCCGGTCACAAACGGAAGCTATCGAAACCACTGCCCCTACTGTCTTTGCTCAAAGCACGTCGACGTGATGCCGGGCGACCGTGCATCCGACTGCGGAGGGATAATGGAGCCCGTCGGTGCCGACTACAACGGTGCCAAGGGCTGGATGATAATCCACCGCTGCCGCAGCTGCGGATACACCACACGCAACAAGGTTGCCGAGAATACCGTCCAGAGTGACAGCAGAGAGCTGCTTATGAAGCTTGTATCGGAGAAATGATATGTCTGAGGTAAATGCCAAAAAGTCAAGATCGGAAATTATGACAACGGTGGTCAACGTCCTGAAGATCATTCTTACGGTCATAGCGGCGATCCTTCTTGTCATACTCTTTACGGGGATAATCTGCTTCGGCGCGTTCGGTCTCTACGTCAGAAGCGAGCTTGCCCCCCTTGCCGACATAGATATAGGCACGATAAATATGAACTATACCTCTACGGTGACCTATCTTACCGACAACGGTGAGGGGTAGAGCTTACCGCCCTTCACGGCAGTGAGAACCGTGTGTGGGTCAACTACGAGGAGATACCGAGGTATATGATCGACGCCATCATCGCCATTGAGGATGAGCGCTTTGAAAGCCACAAGGGTGTCGACTGGAAGAGGACCCTCGGTGCCGCCGTCAACCTTATAATGCCCTTTTCGGGAAACTTCGGCGGCTCGACCATAACCCAACAGCTTGTAAAAAATCTGACGGGCGATGACGACGTCACCGTCCAGCGAAAGGTGCTTGAGATACTCAGAGCGGTAAACCTCGAAAAGAAGCTCTCCAAGGAGCAGATAATCGAGATGTATCTCAATACCATCAATCTCAGCCAGGGCTGCTACGGGGTCCGCTCGGCGGCCGACGTATATTTCGGCAAGGAGGTAAGCGAGCTGACCCTTGCAGAGTGCGCCTGCCTTGCGGGCATTACAAACAGCCCGACCTATTACGACCCCTTCCAGAACCGTGAAAACAACAAGGACCGCCAGGAGCTGATACTGCTTCAGATGTATCGGCAGGGTAAGATAAGCAGGGAGGAGTATACCTCTGCGGTGCTTGAGCCGCTGGTGTTCAATACCGACCGTGAGGAGGAAAGCGTCACCGCCGACACAAATTCCTACTTCGTGGACTATCTGATAAGCCAGGTCACTAACGATCTTATGGAGCAGTACGGCTACTCCGGCACCCTTGCCTACCAGATGCTCTACTCCGGAGGACTTACCATCGAGGCGACCATCGATCCCGAGGTACAGGCTGCCATCGAGAAGGTGTATACCGACCGAAACAACTTCCCGACTATGAAGGGTACTACCCAGCCCGAATCGGCGATGGTCATAATGTCGCCCGACGGAAGACTGCTCGGACTTGTGGGCGGTATCGGTGAAAAATACGGTGAGCTGGTGCTCAACCGCGCCCTTTCAAAGCAGCAGCCGGGCTCGGTTATAAAGCCCGTCAGTGTCTTTGCTCCTGCCATCGAGTACGGTCTGATGACCCCCTATACCGTCCTTGACGACAGCCCGACCAAGCTCATAACCGACTACGGCGCCCTTATCGAGCCCGACTCGGCGGCGATAACGGGTATCAACGCCAACGTCTGGCCGGTAAACAGCAACCGCATCTACCGAGGGCTGACCACCGTCAGCAAGGCAGTCGCCTATTCGCTCAATACCATTGCGGTGAGAGCGCTTGATATGCTCTCGCTTGAGACCTCGTTTGATTTTGCAACCGAGAACTTCGGTCTGTCCCTCAACCGAAATCTGACGGTAAACAACCAGACCTATACCGATCTGGGCTACTCCCAGCTTGCCCTTGGCGGACTTAGTCAGGGTGTCAGCCTCCTTGAGATGACGGCGGCCTACGTCCCCTTTATAAACGACGGGGTATACGTCGAGCCGACGGCCTACACGAGGGTGCTTGACAGCAACGGAAAGGTCATCCTTTCGAAGGAAGGAAACTACCACCTCGCCATATCCACCGAAACGGCCTATTATATGCGGAGCATGCTCCGTGAAACGGTCACGGGCGGCACTGCCACCGCCGCACAGATACCCAATATTGCCACCGCAGGCAAGACGGGTACCACCTCCAACGACTTTGACCGTTGGTTTATAGGCTTTACCCCCTACTACGTCGGCGGCGTATGGTTCGGCTTTGATAACGACAGGGAGATGTCCGCCCTTTCGACCAACCCCTCGGTGGAGATATGGAGCAAGGTGATGAATATACTTCATCAGGGGCTTCCCTCGGCAGACTTTGCCGAGCCTGCGGGATTGGTCACCGCCGCCTACTGTCTTGACTCGGGCGCACTTCCGACCTCCCTTTGCCGTTCCGACGAGCGGGGAAGCAGGGTCGCCTACGGTAAATTCTTCGCAGGCGACGTGCCGACCTCTGCCTGTAAGCTCCATACCGCCGTCAGCATCTGTACCGAGTCGGGCAGACTTGCCGGCAGCTACTGTCCCGCATCGACGGTCGAGCCTGCGGTGCGTCTTGACCTTTACAGATACTTCTTTGTGCCCTCGGTTGCGGTAAGCGACGAAAAATATACCGTACACCTGCCGGGCAGGCTTTCAGATTATATCCTTTCAATGTATTATCCCGCCGTGTCCGCCGAGGGTGCCTCCATCGAGGGAGGCTGCCACGTACACACGGCGAGCGGGACGAGGTGAGACCGACACTCCATGAGGATAGTTGAAAACGAGCTTCTTTCGAAGCATACTACCTTCAAAATAGGCGGACCCTGCACCATGTATTTCCCCGAGACGGCACAAGAGCTTGCGGCTCTCGTATGCGAGGGTGACTGCTTTATACTCGGCTCGGGAAGCAACCTGCTTGCACCCGATGAAGGGTATGCAGGCAGGGTGGTAAAGACCTCTCTTTTAAGCTCAATAGAGGTCGAGGGCGAGTATATACGTGCCCAATGCGGCGCAAGCCTTGCCCGTGTCGCCACCGCTGCGGCAAAGGAGGGGCTTACGGGTCTTGAGTTTGCTGCAGGTATCCCCGGAAGCCTCGGCGGAGGGCTGTGTATGAACGCAGGTGCCTACGGCGGGGAACTGTCGCAAACGGTGGTATCGTCGGTGCGGTTGGATAAAAACGGCCCCTCCGAGGTCACCGACCACTGCTTTGGCTACCGTCACAGTCTCTATTCCGAGGGCGGAACGGCACTTTCGGCGGTGATGAAGCTTTCAAGGGGCGACCCCGAGAGGATACGGGAAAGAATGGCCGAGCTTGCCGCCAAGAGACGTGCCTCCCAGCCCCTTGAGCTGCCCAGTGCGGGGAGTGTTTTCAAGCGCCCCGAGGGGTATTATGCGGGCCGACTCATAGAAGACTGCGGCCTTAAGGGTGCCTCGGTCGGCGGAGCGCAGGTGTCGAATAAGCATGCGGGGTTTATAGTAAACATCGGCGGCGCTACCGCAGATGACGTGAAAAGGCTCATTGAGCTGATACAGGAGCGTGTGCTTTCGCAATTTGGCGTAAGCCTCGAAACAGAGATAAAATTTATGTAGAAGGTGAGGGTCGGGGATGTCCTTTTCGGCAAATATCAAAAAGGAGCTTTCGCGCGCAGCGTCGGCAAGGACCTGCTGTGCAAGGGCAGAGCTTTGCGGTATACTTTTGTTTGCATCCTCGCTTGAGCGCAGCAGTGTGCGCATCCAGACCCATAATCCTCTCCTTTTAAAGCACCTCGGTATAGTTTGCGAAAGGGCAATGGGCTATACCCCAAGCTGGAGCGCAAGCGTTACCGGAAGCAGACATACCATCTCCCTTGATGACCCCGGGGATATGGAAAGGATATTTTCGGTGCTGGGATACGAATACCGTGACCAGCTCGTTCTCCACCTCAACGCCCCCCTTGTAGAGGACGACTGCTGCCGTGCAGCCTTTCTCAGGGGTGCATTTCTGACCGGCGGATACGTTACCGACCCCGAAAGGGACTACTCCCTTGAGTTTACCACCACACATGCCGTGCTCTCAAGAGAGCTTTACGCCCTCCTTTGCGATATGGGAATGCCTCCCAAGACCGCAAAGCGCCGTTACACTAACGTGGTATACTTCAAGGGCAGCGAGGCCATAGAAGAGATACTTACGCTTATGGGTGCGCCGAGGGCGGCCATGAGCATAATGGAGACCAAGGTCATCAAGGACGTCCGCAACACCATAAACCGCAAGGTCAACTGCGAGACGGCAAACCTTCTGCGCTCGGTCGAAAACGGAAATATCCAGCTTGAGGCGATCGCCGCACTAAAGGCGGCGGGAAGATACGAAGAGCTACCTATCCGTCTTAAGGAGGCCGCCGAGCTCAGAGAGCGCTTTCCCGATGCGCCTCTTTCCGAGCTTGCACAAAACGCCGACCCTCCGATAACCAAATCGGGACTTAATCACAGACTTAAAAAGATAGAACAGCTTTACAGCGAAATGCGTGGTGAAGGAAAATGAGCTTTGCACATCTGCATCTGCATACCGAATACAGCCTGCTTGACGGAGCCTGCCGCATAGACGGGCTTATGAGCCGTCTTAAGGAGCTGGGACAGACCGCCGTCGCCATCACCGACCACGGTGCGATGTACGGTGTAATGAAGATGTACAACGCTGCTATCGCCGCAGGTATAAAGCCGATAATCGGATGCGAGGTATACGTCGCCCCACGCACGAGGTTTGATAAGACCTACGAGCTGGACTCGGGATATTCCCACCTGATTCTTTTGTGCAAGGACAACGTCGGATACCATAACCTCGTAAAGCTGGTCAGCCGAGGCTTTACCGAGGGCTTTTACGGTAAGCCCAGGGTGGACATGGAGCTCCTTGAGAAATACTCCGAGGGGCTTATCTGTCTGTCTGCCTGCCTTGCGGGAGCCATACCGAGAAGGCTTTTGCTTGACGATTACGACGGTGCGCTTGAATATGCCAAGAAGCTCAATTCGGTATACGGCGATGGAAATTTCTTCCTTGAGATACAGGACCACGGTCTTGCCGAGCAGAAAAAGGTCAACAGAGGCCTTATCCGCATATCCCGTGAGACCGGCATAGAGCTCGTAGCCACCAACGACGTACACTATCTGACAAAGGAGCAATCGGAGATACAGGACGTATTGCTCTGCATACAGACCAACAAGACCCTCGACTCCCCCGACCGTATGCGCTTTGAAAGCAACGAGTTTTACGTAAAATCCGAGGAGGAGATGTCCGCACTCTTCCCCTCTCTGCCGCAGGCGATAGAAAACACCCAAAAGATCGCCGATATGTGCAACGTGGAGTTCAAGTTTTCGGGCTACGTCCTTCCCAAGTTTGACCTGCCCGAGGGCTTTTCCGACTCCGAGGAATATTTAAGACACCTCTGCGCCGAGGGTATGCGCCGCCGCTACGGTGAGGACCCGGGAGAGGTGTATACCCAAAGACTTGAATACGAGCTCTCGGTCATTACCCGTATGGGATATACCGACTACTATCTGATAGTGTGGGACTACGTCTCCTTTGCAAAGCGGACGGGCATACCCGTCGGCCCGGGACGAGGCTCGGGTGCGGGAAGCATCGCCGCCTACTGCCTTGGGATAACCGACCTCTGCCCGATAAAGTACCAGCTCTTTTTCGAGCGCTTTCTCAACCCCGAAAGGGTGTCGATGCCCGACTTTGATATAGACTTCTGCCCAAACCGCAGGGGAGAGATAATAGACTACATCGTCCGCCGCTACGGCTCGGAGCGTGTCACCCAGATAATCGCCTTCGGCACCATGGCGGCCCGTGCCGCCGTGCGTGATACGGCGAGGGTGCTGAACTACCCCGTCACAACGGGCGACACCATCGCAAAGCTCATTCCAAACCGTCCCCTTGCAGACGGAGAAAAGGTCACCATCGCCGCATCCTTGGAGCAGGTAAAGCCGTTGCGTGAGCTCTACGATTCCGACCCCGATGCAAAACGCATCCTTGACGTTGCGCAGGGGATAGAGGGTATGCCCCGAAACGTCTCCACCCACGCCGCAGGTGTCATAATAACCGCCCGTCCCGTCGACGAGTACGTTCCGCTTGCCGTTTCAAAGGACGGCGAGGGAACCGTGACCCAGTTTGAGATGAAGACGGTCGAGAAGCTCGGCCTTGTCAAGATAGACATTCTCGGTCTTCGAAACCTTACCATAATCGACGAGGCGGCAGCTCAGATAAGAAAGACCAAGCCCGACTTTGATATAAGCAGCATACCCGATGACGATGAGGGTACCTACAAGATGCTGGGCGAGGGCAGGACTCTTGGCGTATTCCAGCTTGACAGCGGAGGAATGACCGCCGTTGCGGTAGGCCTTAAGCCAAGGTCGATAGAAGACATCACCGCCCTTATAGCCCTCTACCGCCCGGGTCCGATGGATTCCATACCCAAATACCTCTATAACTCCGCCCACCGTGACAAGATCACCTACCGCCATCCCCTGCTTAAAAATATACTTGAGGTCACCTACGGCTGTATAGTATACCAAGAGCAGGTCATGGAGATATTCAAGCAGCTTGCGGGGTATTCCCTGGGAAAGGCCGACCTTGTCCGCCGAGGCATTGCAAAAAAGGACAAGACCATCCTTGAAAAGGAGAAGGAGGGCTTCGTGGCGGGCTGTGCCGAGCACGGCGTGCCCGAATCTACCGCCCTTGCCCTGTATTCCGAAATATCCGACTTTGCCTCCTACGCCTTTAACAAGGCCCATGCGGCGGTGTATGCTTTGGTAGCCTATCAGACCGCCTATTTAAAGCACAACTACCCAAGAGAGTATATGGGCGCCCTGCTTTCGAGCGTGCTCGGAGACGCAGGTAAGGTCGCCCTTTACAGCGGCGAGTGCAAGGAGCTTGGCATCGAGGTACTGCCCCCCGACGTCAACCATTCCGAGGACTGCTTTACCGTCGAGGGAAGCAATATCCGCTTCGGTATGGCGGCGATAAAGAACGTCGGCGGTGGGCTCATACGTGACCTCGTCGCCGAGCGCAAGCGGGGAGGAGACTTCCGAGGCTTTGCAGACTTCTGCAGACGTATGTCGGAGTACGACTTTAACCGCCGTGCCGCCGAGGGGCTTATAAAGTGCGGTGCATGTGACTGCTTCGGGCTTCGCAGAAGCCAGATGCTTGCCATGTTTGACGGCATTATGGCCTCGGCGCAGAAGGAGCGTGCGGGAAACGTCATCGGTCAGACGGGACTTTTCGGTGAACTTGAGTCGGTCGCCTACGAGCCTGCGCCCCCCGCCATCCCCGAGTTTTCAAAGGGCGAGATGCTGGCCATGGAAAAGGAAGCCGTCGGCATCTACCTTACGGGACATCCCCTTGACGAATATCTGCCTGCCATCAAGGCCGCAGGCTGTACCCATATAGCCGAGGTCGTTTCCTCGTCGGAGGACGAGGAGGGCTCGGCAGGCGCCGAGATGTGGGACGGAAGGTATCTCATCTTCGGCGGTATGGTCACCTCGCTCAAGCTCAAAAACACCCGAAACGGCCAGACGATGGTCTTTGCCACCCTTGAGGACCGTACGGGTGAGATCGAGATGATGATATTTCCCTCGGTGCTTGAGGAATACGGCTCCTACGCCGCAAAGGATACCCCCTGCATCGCAAGGGGCAGGATAAGCGCCAGAGAGAACGAAAGCCCCAAGTTCATCGCAAGCGAGATCTGGCCGCCCGACGTTTCCATGACCGAGCGGATGCTTGCCCGTCTCAGCGCAAAGGGGGTTATGGGTGAGAGAGCGCAGAGCCCTGCCTACGTCCCCGTTGCCCCGACCGAGCCGCCCAAGCAGAAAAAGCTCTATCTGAGGGTATTCCCCGACAAGGCGGTATACCTTGAAAGAATAAAGGCGACCTTTGAGATGTTCCCCGGCGATACGCCGGTGGTTATCTGCCTTGAGCCCGAGAGGAAGCTTATGAAGGCCGACAGGGAGCTGTGGGTAAGCACCGACACACGGCTGACAGAGGAGCTTTCGAGACTTCTCGGAAGCGAAAATGTAAAACTCTCTTGAAAAAGCGCACCGTTTATTATATAATGGATATCTAAGTGTTCGAAAGGAGGATCCGGGAAAATGGAAGATCTTATAGTCAAACGCCAGCCCTACAGTGCCGAAGCCGAACAGGCGGTGCTGGGAAGCATACTGCTCGATCCCGACTGCATCGCAGATGCGGTGGAGATAGTCAAGGCAGACGAATTCTATATCCCGGAAAACCGCAGCATCTACGAGGCGTTGATGTCGATGTTCACCAACGCCAGACGTATCGACCCCGTACTGCTGCTTGAGGAGCTCAAGACCATCGGCCTTTACGACGATGCAGGTGGCAGAGCCTACCTATATAAGCTTATGGAGTCGACACCGTCGGCCGCAAACATCAAGGCGTATGCCCGTATCGTTCACGATAAGGCGGTCCTTCGCCGTCTGGCATCGGTGACCGAGGAGGTACGCTCAAAGGCCATCGACGAGAGCGACGATGCAGGCGAGCTTTTGGAGCTTGCCGAGCAGAAGCTCTACGATATACGAAACGGCAGAGAGTCCAAGGGCCTTGTAAAGCTTGGAAAGGTACTGGCCGACGGTATAAGCGATCTCAACGAGCTTGCAAGAGTCGGCGGCGGTATGACCGGTATCACAACCGGATTTTCCGATCTTGATAACTTTATAAACGGCTTTAACAAGGGCGACCTTCTGCTTCTTGCCGCCCGTCCTGCCGTAGGTAAGACCAGTATTGCACTGAATATGGCAAGAAACGCCGCAGTAAAGTCGGGCAAGGACGTGGCGATATTCAACCTCGAGATGCCCCGTGTCCAGCTTGCCATGAGACTTCTTTCCAGCGAAGCAAGCGTAGACCTGCGAAAGCTCCGTACCGCCGAGATGGACGAGGCCGAGTGGGAGCGTGTTGCCCTTGCCACCCAGGTGCTTAGCCCGCACCGATATACATCGACGATACCTCCAATATAAGCGTTGCCGACATGAAGGCACGCTGCCGCAGTCTCAAAAATCTCGGCCTTGTAGTGGTCGACTATCTCCAGCTTATGTCCACGGGCAGAAAGGACGGCAACCGTGTCCTTGAGGTCGGCGAGCTTTCCCGTTCCATGAAGATAATGGCAAAGGAGCTCGAGGTACCCATCCTCTGCCTGTCCCAGCTCTCCCGTGCACCCGAAAAGCGTACGGGCGACAAGCGGCCCATGCTTTCCGACCTCAGAGATTCCGGCTCGATAGAGCAGGATGCCGATATAGTAATGTTTTTGTACCGTGACGAGGACTATAACCCCGACACCGAGGATAAAAACGTCGTTGAGTGCATAGTCGCAAAGAACAGAAACGGCCAGACCGGAACGGTCAAATTCCAGTGGCTCGGCCAGTTTACCAAGTTCTCCACCCAGGACCGTATCCATGGCAAGTGAGCTTGAGGGGCGTGTAGCCGCCTACGTCCGAAAAAACGCCATGATCCCCGAAAACAGCCGCATACTCGTTGCCTTTTCGGGCGGGTGCGACTCCCTTGCGATGCTTTTGGTGCTTAAAAGGCTTGCTCCGCTTTTTAAGGCGACCCTTGCCGCCGCCCACGTAAACCATATGCTTCGGGGCGCCGACGCCGATGCCGACGAGGAATTCTGCCGTCGGCTCTGCGAAAAAATGGGAGTACCCTTTCTTGCAAAGCGAGGGGACGCCGCCGCCCTTGCCGCCGAGCTTCGCACGGGTACCGAGGATGCCGCAAGGACGCTTCGCTACCGTCTCCTTGCCGAGGCGGCAGACGAGCTTGGATGCGACCGCATAGCAACGGCGCATACGTCGGATGACAATCTCGAAACGGTGCTTCTCCACCTCATAAGAGGGGGAGGGATCGGGGCCGTTGCGGGTATTCCTCCGATAAGAGGGGATCTTATCCGCCCCATCCTCTGTCTTTCGAGGGCGGACACCGAGGAGGTCTGCAGGAGCTACGGTGAGGGCTACGTCACCGACAAAAGCAACCTTTCGGACGATTACACCAGAAACTACATCCGCCACCACGTCGTACCCTGCGTAAAAAAGCTCAATCCCTCGGCGCAGGACGTCTTTTTGAAAAACTCCGCCCTTGCACGTGCCGACGGGGAGTATCTTGACGGGCTTGCCGCAGAACACGGCTTGGAGGAGGTCGCCTCCCTTGCCGACCCCATCGCATCGAGGGTGGTCCGCAGAGAGTGCCCGACCGAGCTTGACGGCGTCAAGACCGAGGCGGTGGTAAGGCTTGCAAGAGAAGGCGAGCGGGGAAGCGTTATAGCGCTCGGAAACGGGGTATACTGTGAAAGGACGGCCAAGGGCATCGTCTTTACAAAGGAGGCTCCGCCTCCCGAGGATTTCCGTATAAACCTTGCCCGGACGGAGTACGCCGAGCTGCCCGAGGGCATGTCGGTGAGGGTGGAAAAAACAGAGAAAGATAGAAAAATTTATAATTTATTAACTTCTTGCCCGCTTAACTGTGATACAATAAAGGACAGTCTTGAGCTTCGTCCCCCGAAAAAGGGAGACACCTTCCGTCGCAACAGCGGAAGCGGCAGTAAGCCTCTTCGCAGGGTGATGACCGATCTTAAGCTTTCTCAAAGGGAGAGAGCGAGCCTGCCGGTGATCGCCGACGGACGTGGGGTGTTGTGGGCATACGGAATCGGAAGAAACGCCGACTTTGCAGAGTTTGACCCCTCAAGGGAAGGCGTTTTGATAAAGATAGAGAAAAAGGTAAAAGGGGAAAGCAAGCAATGACAGAAGATATCAAGGAAATAATGCTTACCGAAGCAAAAATAAAGGAAAAGGTCGTCGAGCTCGGAAGCCGCATAAGCAAGGACTACGAGGGAAAGGTACCGCTGCTTATCAGCATCCTCAAGGGTTCTGTGGTCTTTATGGCCGACCTCATGCGTGAGATCACCGTCCATTGCGATATCGACTTTATGTCGGTGTCCTCCTACGGCAAGGGCAGAAAGACCTCGGGCGTGGTCCGTATACTCAAGGACCTCGATACCGACATCACCGGCAGAGACGTGATCGTCGTCGAGGACATTCTCGACAGCGGCATGACCCTGTCCTATCTTCTCGAGCTGCTTAAGGCAAGAGGCGCGGGCTCGATAAGGCTCTGCACCCTTCTTGACAAGCCCGACCGCCGTGTCGCCGACGTCAAGGTCGACTACTGCGGCTTTGTCATCCCCGACGAATTCGTCGTTGGCTACGGACTTGACTATGCCGACCGCTACCGCAACCTTCCCTACATCGGAGTGCTTAAGCCCGAGGTTTACAGCAACTAAAACAGATCCCCTGAAAGGCGTGATGGCTTGAAAAAAAGTAAGAATTTACGTGGGATAGGTATATACCTTATCATGCTGGTGGGTATAATCGTCGCCCTTACCCTGCTGTTTGACAACGGCGGCGGTGGCGAGAAGTATACCTACTCGGACGTTACCGATCTCTTCCGTGAGGAAAAGGTCAAATCCTTCGTCGTTGACGGCAACGAGCTGACGATGCAGCTTCACGACGGTAAGGTAGTTAAATACGATATTCCCTATCTGTCGATGTTTGTAGAGGGCATACTGCCCATGATCGACGATATACGTGCAAGCGGCTCACCCACGGCGGTGGAGCAGTACAACGTCATTGCACCTGCCGAGACCCCCTGGTGGGTAAGCCTTATACCCTACGTCGTCCTCTTTGGAATCGTGATACTGTTCTGGTTCTTTATGATGAAGCAGGCAAACGGCGGACAGAAGGCCATGGGCTTCGGAAAAGCCAAGGCAAAGTACCAAGCGGACAATAAAAAGCGCATAACCTTTGCCGACGTTGCAGGTGCAGAGGAGGAGAAGGCCGAGCTTCAGGAGCTGGTCGACTACCTTAAAAATCCCCACAAATACACCGATATGGGCGCCAGAGTCCCCAAGGGCGTACTGCTCGTAGGCCCTCCGGGAACGGGTAAGACCTACCTTGCAAAGGCCGTTGCAGGCGAAGCGGGCGTACCCTTCCTTTCGATATCCGGCTCCGACTTCGTGGAAATGTACGTCGGTGTCGGCGCATCGAGAGTGCGTGACCTCTTCGACCAGGCCAAAAAGGCACAGCCGGCTATCGTCTTTATCGACGAGATAGACGCCGTCGGACGTCAGAGAGGCGCAGGTCTCGGCGGCGGACACGACGAGCGCGAGCAGACCCTCAACCAGCTGCTTGTCGAGATGGACGGCTTTACCACCAACGAGGGCGTCATCATCATCGCCGCGACCAACCGCCCCGACATCCTTGACAACGCACTCCTCCGTCCCGGCCGCTTCGACCGTCAGGTCTATATCGGTCTGCCCGACATCAAGGCACGTGAGGCCATCCTCAATATCCACGCAAGAGGCAAAAAGCTCTCCTCCGATATAAACATGGGGGTTATTGCCAGAATGACGGCGGGCTTCAGCCCTGCGGCGCTTGAAAACCTCCTAAACGAGGCCGCCCTCCTTGCCGCACGCCGCAACGATACCCAGATATCCTCGACCGATATATCCGATGCCGTTATGAAGGTCATTGCGGGCTCGGAGAAGAAGACCAAGGTCGTCACCGAGAAGGAGCGCAGGCTCACCGCCTTCCACGAGGCAGGCCACGCCGTCGTCTCCCGCTTCCTGCCCACCCAGCCTCCCGTCCACGAGATATCCACCATACCCCGTACCGGCGGTGCAGGCGGATATACAATGTATACCCAGACCGAGAACGAGATGTACTCCTCCCGCACCGAGATGCTTGAGGACATTACCTCCCTCCTTGGCGGACGTGTGGCAGAGAAGATCTTTATCGGCGACATCACCACCGGCGCATCCAACGACATCGTCCGTGCTACCGACATTGCCAAGCAGATGGTCACCCGCTACGGTATGAGCGACGAGCTTGGACCCATCGCCTTCAGCGGTGAGGGCAACGAGATATTCCTCGGCCGTGACTTCGGCACCACCCACGGCTACTCCGAGCAGGTCGCCGCCAAGATCGACGCCGAGATAAAGCGCATCATGGACGCCTCCTACGCTCAGGCCGAGGAGATACTCCGCTCCCACGCCGACAGGGTAAACCAGATCTGCGGATACCTTGTCCAGTACGAAAAGATGGATGCCGAGACCTTCAACAGCTTCTTTGGAGAAGGCGAAGGTACACCCGCAGTCCCGAGCATGTACAGATAAATAAATAACAAAAAGACCTCCGTTTTCAGACGGAGGTCTTTTTTCAGTCAAGCTCTCTGAAGCTTGCGCACTCGCTTGTGCCGTCGGGACAGCAGTCGATACACACGTCTCCCGCACAGCAGATGCGGGAATTGTTGAATATGCAGGCCTCCGCAGAGCACTCTATCTCGGTCTTGGGATCGGGAAAGTCGTAGCGGTGCTTTGCAAACTTTCTGTCCTGCTTACTGCGGTAGGAGGCACAGCAGGTCTCGTTGGGTCTTTCGGCTCTGTGACCGCTGACGGCAATCGAGGGACGGCAGCAGCAGTTGTCTTCGTTTGCGCTGCAGCTTGTAACGTTGCATTTGAGCTTTGTCACGGTTATCATATCCTTTCGTAAGATATGACCCTATTGTTCCCTCTGTGCCGATGTTTTATTTGCGGTGGATTTTGCCTGATGGTCCTCCGAGAAGACGCTCAAGCACGTAGTTTTCACGCCTGAGAAAGGCAGTACGCTTTTTGCGGAGGTGAGCGCGGTTGACCTCAATGGCGGTTGCTATATCGGTATATTCGAGGTGGTATCCAAGCTCGGCCTCGTAGCCCTGCGGAACTGCCGGGCCGGGCCGGCCTACGGTGTCGGCGTAGTAATAATAGGAGCGTTGTTCAAAAATTTCCTTTTCGCCGAAGATGCTCCGTCTACGCTCTATCACGGTACCGAACTCCCTTACAGAGCTTGGATCGACCCGAAGGCCCGTCTCCTCATAGGTCTCACGGATAAGGGTCTGGAGATGGGTCTCGCCACGCTCGATGCCGCCGCCGGGAAATTTGTAGTAGCCCTCACGGTCGCTTCGGACGAGGGCGATAAGCCCGTCCTTGAGTATTATGGCCCTTACCGCCTCACGTGTGAAAACGGAAAAACGCTCGTCGTAGTTTCGGTCGTCAAAGACCCTTAATATCTTCATCAGTCTTCCAGTCTGTATGCCGTTTCAAGGGCAATGCGTATCATCTCACCAAAGGCTGTACGGCGCTGGTCTGCCTCGAGGTATTCCTTTTTGAGGATGTGGTCGGACACCGAGCATATCGCAAGAGCCCTCTTTCCGGCTGCGGCGGCGTTGAGATAAAGACCTGCGGCCTCCATTTCAACGGCAAGCACGCCCATGGATGCAAGCCGCTTGTGGACGTCGTCGCCCACGCCGTAGAAGGCGTCGGTGGAGTAGAGGGTACCGACCTTGAGGTTGGAGCCCAGCTCACGTGCGGCTTCGTCTGCGGTGCGAAGCAGGGCGTAGTCGGCGGCGGGTGCGAAGCTGAAGGGGAGGTCATAATGGTCTGCATAGTGTGAGTCGGTGCAGGCGGTGACACCTGCGATGACGTCAAGAAGCTTCACGTCGCCGGCTATTGCGCCGGCAGAACCGACACGGATGATGTTTTCAACGCCGAAAACGTTGAAAAGCTCGTGGCTGTATATACCTATGGAGGGTATGCCCATACCGCTTGCCATTACCGAGACGGGCTTGCCGCGGTAAAGTCCGGTATAGCCCTGAACTCCGCGGATGTCGTTTACCAGACGGGGAGAGTCAAGGTAGTTTTCTGCAATAAATTTGGATCGAAGGGGATCTCCGGGCATGAGCACGGTCTTTGCAAAATCTCCGACTTTTGCGGCAATGTGAGGTGTTGACATTTAGTTTTCCTCCAAAAATTTTGTTTTATTCTTCTGTGTTTATAAACTCAAGGTTGTATTTTTTTGCCACGTCGCTTACAACGTCCTTAAGGCCGTCGGTAACAAGGACGGCATCGGCGGTGATAAATACCGCTTCAAAATCGCCGTTTTTGCGGCAAAATTCGGCAGCACCGTCAAGTCCGAGGGCAAAAAGCGAGGTCGAAAGGGCGTCGGCAAGACTGCCGTCCGAGCAGACCACCGTCACCGAAAGGAGATCGGTCTGTACGGGGTAACCCGTCCTTGGGTCGAGGATGTGGTGGTAGTGCTGACCGTTTTCGGTAAAGTAGCGTTGGTACCCGCCGGAGGTAACAGCGGAGCATTCCGTAAGCGAGAGCAAAAGGGCGTAGCCCTGTCCCTGCGGATCGGCAACGGCAACGCTCCAATGGCTGCCGTCGGGCTTCAGACCGACCGTGCGGACGTTTCCGCCGAGGGAGATTATACCGCTTTCAACGCCGTTTTCCTTCATTACCTCGGCAAGCCGATCGGCGATATATCCCTTTGCAACGGCCCCAAGGGTGATCTCAGAGCCCTTGGAAAGCCGTACTCCGTCGCTTATATCAAGATTATCCATGCCGACGTATTCAAGCGCAGAGGCTATCTCGTCGGGCGAGGGGAGACGGTACTGTCCGTCCTGAAAGCCCCACAGCCTTATAAGCGGAAGAATGGTAATATCGAAAACTCCGCCCGTGCGATAGCTTATCTCCTTGGCAAGCCTGAGCTGGTAGATAAGCCCATCGGAGGGTTCGGCGAGGTAGCCTTCACGGTTCAAAACGGCAAGCTCGCCCTCGGAATCGACCGCAAAGCGCTCCTCAAGGAGCTTGAGCTCGTCCTCTGCGGCGTCGAGTGCGGCAGAGGCGGATGGGCCGTAGGCGGTAAGCGAGACCAACGTGTCAAGCGCAAAGATCTGCCGCTGTGTGACCGCTGTGGCTCCGCAGGCAGACAGAAACAGACAAAAAACCAATACTAACAGCAGCTTTTTCATCCCGTCCACCTCCGTAACACAGTGATATTATTGCACATTTGGCAGGTTTTTGCAAGGGGAAAATCGGCGTCTTGCAAAATATCTCGCTTTGGAGTAAAATAAAACGAAAGGGGGTGACGAATGTGGCAAGAAAGATCGTCCTTACAGCGCCCGGAAACCTGCGTATATCTGCCCTGCTGCGCAGGGAGATATCGGCCTCCCGTGCGCTTATGACCGAGCTGAAAAAGGATCCCGAGGGAGTGCTTTGCGACGGACGTCCTGCCTTTCTCACGGCTATCCCGCAAAGCGGAAGCGTTATAGAAATATCCATCCCCGAAAGCTTCGAGGAGGAGGGACGGGAATCCTCCGTTGCGCCCTCGCAGACGGTGCGCTCGGAGGTCGTATTCAAAAACGACGATTTTGCCGTCCTTTTAAAACCATCGGGCATGCCGACCCACCCCTCAAGGGCGCACGTCTACGATACCCTTGCAAACGATTTTGCCGCACTCTTCCCCGGAACGGTCTACCGCCCCATAACCCGCCTAGACGCCGATACCTCGGGGCTTGTCTTGGTGGCGCTGAACAAGGCCGCCGCCTCCATCGACCGAAAAAGCATAGAGCGGATATACTACGGACTTACCGACCGCCCCGTTGAGCCGTCATTTGGGGTCATAGACGGCCCTATAGAACGTCTTGAGCCATTTTCTCCGATACGAACGGTCAAAGCTGACGGTAAAAGTGCGGTGACCCACTACCGTGCTGTCTGTAAAATCAACGGCTTTACACTGATTCGTTTCAGGCTTGAGACGGGTCGCACCCATCAGATACGGGTACACTCGTCGTATATGGGCTTTCCCCTCTGCGGAGACGGACTCTACGGCGGCAGTGAGGTCCTCCAGAGGCAGGCGCTCCACGCCGCATTCATCCGTTTTACCGACCCAATTACCTCAAAACGCATATCGGTGGGCTCAAAGCTTCCAAGTGACATAAGAGCCCTTTTGAAATAATCTTAAAAGGCACCGGACGGGATATCCGTCGGGTGCCTTCTTATTATGCTTAAATAAAATTGTAAAGTTTATTGCTTTACATAGTAGAATTCATACAGATCGGCGAATTCCTCGTCGTAATACGGGTCGGGAGAGCGAAGGCCCGAAACGATGACCTCCGCACCGGCCGAATTTGCATTGGAACGGCAAAGGGAGATATCCTCTCCCGGAAAAACGGAGTATATGCGAAGCCCGTCGGGAGAGAAGCTCGGAGAGGTGTAGCCGCCTCCGCAGATGAATAAGGTCCTTCCCGACGAGGAGACGTATACCGAGCCGTCCGAGGAATAGCTCACCGTACTGCCGTCGGGGGATACCGACAGGGCGTCGGGGGCGGCCTCGGTCGAAAGCAGGGAGACCGAAAGATCCCCTCGGTCGATAAGGGCTATATAGCTGCCGCTTGCCGAGACCTTGGATACCGACATGGCGGCGTATGAGGTAAGGGAAAGCAGCCCTCCGTTTTCAAGCTGGAAGGTCTTGGTACCTGCAAGGCGTGCGGGCGAGCTGTCGGCAATGGCCAGAGAATAGAGCATAGAGGGCGAGCCGGGTGAGACCGGGCAGGAGAATATTACCGTCGAGCCGTTCTCAGACCAGAAAAGGGGGAGGGGCATGCCGTTTGGATCGCCGCATATCTCCTTGGGAGTGAATGCCAAAACGTCACCCGTGTCGGACGATGTGATGCAGAAGGCTTTGTAGTATTCTCGTCCCGCATCGCTGTAACAGACGCTGTAGGCAAAGCGTGTGCCCTCGACGGGGGAGGGACATACTGCCGAGATATAACCGTCCTTTGGCTGGGGTATGGCAGTCTCAAGGGTGTGAAGGGCAGGGTCTGCAAGAAGGACGCCCTGCGTGGCAGTCAGCAGGACGGCCTTGCCGTTTGTAAAGGCAACACAACGGGCGTTTGCGGTGAGAAAATCGCTTTTAGCGGTCTCTCTGTCGTAGAAAAAAACGTCGTTGCTGTTGTTGTATACGATGTATCTTCCGTCCTCGGAGAAAAATATTTTTGAAATGTGCGAGCCCTTCACCGCAAGGCTTGCGTTGCTTCCGTCGGCGTCGGAGAGGAAAAGACCTTCGTCGGTGCAGTAGGCAAGCATATCTGTGGGCTCGGACTTTGCCCTGCGTGCACAGGAGGAAAGAACCGAGGTGCAAAGCACCGCCAAAAGCAGTAAAAACGCTTTGAGTATCCCACGCTTTTTCATCGATCCGACCTCCCAACCTGTTTTTTAAAGATTACCATACGGCAGGGAAAATGTCAAGGTAAAAAAACCTCGAAATCGGTTGAAACAGGGCAATTTGGGTATTGACAAATCGACAAAATTATAGGACAATATATAGTGTATATATGACCCTAATGTAATTGCGTACATACAGTATCTTGAGGGTCAAGCAACAGGGAGGATTTGCCATGACGAGAATCGGAAAAAAACTTAACAAGCTCCTTGCGCTGATGCTTTGCACGGCGATGGCGTTGTCCGTCTGCCTGCTCGGTGCGAATGCCGCTCCCGGCCTTGAGCTTAACGGAGAAGAGTACAAGATCGGTGCCGAGGCCGTTATTCTGATGGATGCGGACAGCGGTCAGATACTTTACGGGAAGTCCCAGGATAAGAGGATGCATCCTGCAGGAATGACCAAGATCATGACCTCCATTCTCGCCATTGAAAGCATTACCGACCATACCCAGATGCTCCCCGTAACCGGCACCATGCTTGCTCCCTTGTCCGGCACCAGCGGCAGAGCACTCAGCCCCATGCTTGTCTCGGGCGAGACCATCTCGGTGGCAGACTGTCTCTACGCTACGCTTCTGATATCCTCTAACGATACCGCAAACGTTCTGGCCGAGACCGTCGGAACTACGCTGGAGGACTTCTATGCGATGATGAACGCCAAGGCCGTTGAGGTCGGTGCAGGTGATACCAACTTCAAAAACGCCAGCGGTCTGCATGACGATGCCCACTATACCACCGCCTACGATATGGCTATGATACTGAGGTATGCACTCAAGAACCCCGGCTTCATGACCTACTTCAACGCCACCACCCATACCATAGCTCCCACCAACCGCTGCACCGCCGAACGCAATCTCAAGACACGCTTTGAGATGCGTACCAGCTCCAACTACACCTATGAGTACGCCATCGGAGGAATTACCGGCGTGACCTCCAGCAGCGGTATAACCTTTGCTGCCGCCGCCCAGAAGGACGGAAGGACGCTCATCGCCGTCGTCCTCAAGGCTTCGACCAACCCCGGCGGATACTCCGATCTCAAGGCACTCTTTGAGTACGGTTTCAACCAGTTCCGTGAGGTCACCGTCGACCCGACCGCATTCGGCTCGACGACCTCTACTCTGACCTCCGACTCCGTCAAGGTCGGAACTGTGACCTTCACCGCCGCCGCACCCGTGACAGTCCTTCTTCGTAACGACGTCGAGGTTGCCGACATCGTCTGCTCCTCGGTCGATATCCCCAGCGCAGTTGAAGAGACCACCGACGTCAGCGGATACGTTGGCAAGATGCACTTTGTCGAGGCCGACGGAACGATAGTCGAGCTTGCAAGCAACATTGCCCTCAGCGCCACCAAGACCTACGACGAGCCCATCGTCTCTACCGACGATCCTGCCCAGACGACCGCTCCGGGTCAGTCTGACGGAACTACCGACGGCGGAAACGTCGAGCCGGGAGACGGTACCACCGCCCCCTCCACCTCCTCCGGTTCTTCCAAGGGAGTAGGCAAAAAGGTCGCCAACTTCTTCAAGGTATTCCTGATAGTGATACTCATAATCGTCGGCATCATCGTAGCACTTGCCCTTCTCTTTATCGCAACCATATTCATCATCCGCGCAGTTCGCCGCAAGAAGCGCCGTGCCGCACGAGAGAGAGCAAGACAGCAGCAAAATAACAACAGGCAGTAATCCCCGATAATAGGTAAGCTCCCCGTCCGATCGGACGGGGAGCTTTGTGTTTCAGAATATAAATTCGTGTATCAGTGAGCTTTCGGGCAGGAGGGATGGCGAAAGCGGCGGAAGCTCCCGATATACCCCGAACAGCTCCTCAAGGGCGGGCTTGAAGGTGTCGAGATCCGACTCGTTTTTCAATATACCCGTGCGCATATTGGGGGGACAGGGCTGCTTTGCGATGCGCTCGAGTGCAGGGGCGTAGAGGAAGGGCTCGTAGGCGTGGGTAGTGTTGATGTGACGGTCTGCAAGCTCTCTGAAGGGGTGGATGTATTCCTCCTCGCCCTTTAAAATGTAGCGCCACATCTTCATCGTTATCGCCGCAGATGCTCCGCGGGAGTGATAGTCACGTACCATACGCCTTGTAAGACGGAGCTGTCTTGCGGTGATGAGCACCCTGCCCTCACCGTCGGTAAAATCGGAGTGGGGGCTGATGTAGAGACGGTAGACCCTGTCCTTTGGGAAGGGTGCGGCGACGACGGGGTTGAGGGCGTGAAGCCCCTCTATGATAAGCACCGTATCGCCGTCGTAGGACAGCTCTCTGGGTGCTCCCTTGCTGTCGTTGAGGAAATCGTGCGCCCCCATAAGTGCATGACCCGTCGAAATGAGTCGGCTTACTATATCGCCGTAGGCGTCAAGGTCGAGCCCCTCGATGCTTTCGTAGTCTATCTCACCGTCGGGCCAGAGGGGGAGCTGGGGCTGGGGACGGTAGAAATCGTCAAGGGATATGACCTCGGCCTTCTTGCCAAGGGCCGCAAAGCCTGCCAGAAGACGGGCCGAGGTGGTCGTCTTTCCTGCCGAGGTAGGTCCGCAGAGCAGAAGCACGCTTTTGTTTTGTGCGAGAAGCTCACCGCAGACCTCGTCTACCTCCTTTGAATATCTTTCCTCTGCCAAACGGATGACCGTGCCGGGATCGCAGAGGACCTCCTTGGTCAATGAAGGCAGCAGCTCGGCTGTCTTTTTGGGGTCGTATCTCATTGTCGGTCATTCCTCTCTTTCATATGGGTATAATATGCTGCCTCTTTTGTTTTGATACTAAAGCAGGGTGCATATCAGCGGTATGGTGACCGCCGAGGCGAGGGTAGAGATAAATACGCCAACGCTTGCCGTCTTTTCGTCGCCGCCGTACTCCTTTGCAAGTATCACGCAGAATACCGCGCAGGGCATCGCCGAGACCAGTATGGGAATGGCTCGGGTCATGTATTCAAGTCCGAGCGGCATCGTAAGCAGATATATGACCAGGGGGCAGACTAACAGACGTATCACGCAGGTGATAAGCACTCGTATGTTTTTAAACACAGCACCCGGCTTTACCGTGGCAAGAACGGTGCCGATGACGAACATCGAAAGCGGGACTGTCGTATCGCCCACAGAGGCAAGCCCCTTTTGTACAACACCCGTGTAGAAGACGTCGTAAAACTTGGTGCCGACGAATATGGGGGAGAGCAGGAAGAGCACCACGCCCACACCTACGCCGATAGTGCCGGGGTTGAGGAACATATCCCTCTTGGAAAATTTGACGTCGCTTCTGCCTCTGCGGAGAAGCCAGATGCCAAGGGAGTAGGCAAGGATGTTAAAGGGGAGGTTGAAAAACGCACCGTAGAATATCGACTCCTCGCCGAGTATCGCCCGCAGGACGGGAAAGCCCATGTAGGCGGCGTTTGAAAAGATTATAAGAAACTGATATACCCCGCGCTGCTCCTTTGGGGGACGGGCAAGTGCGGTGAAGATAAAGCTTATAGCGATGGCAACGGCGTAGTATAACACCGAAAGAGCGACGGTTATGCCGCACTGGGCCATCTTCTCGGCGGTGAGTGTCTGGGCCATAAAGGTCGAGATGTACATACAGGGCATGGTCACCCGTGAGATCATCATCGACACCCCGTCGGAGACCGACTTGGTAATGAGCTTCATCTTTACCGCCCCAAAGCCGATGATCATCATGATAAAGAGCAGTATCAGCTGCTCGTATACTTTATAGTCAAGGTTACCCAATTATCTTCAAGACCTCTCTGTCAAAAAATTCTCTACCGCCCATGGCGTTTATCGCATCGAGCAGACCGTTTACCGAAAGATGGTCGGGAAGCCTAAGTCCCAGCTTGAGCTTTGCACGGAGGGCGGTGCTCTCGGGTCTTCCGTAGAGTCCGCAGGCGTACAGGTCGGCACGGGTTATCCTCTCGCAGGGATGGCTCTCGACTGTTACACCCGCATCCGCAAAGGCCTTGATAAGCACCTCCGCACGCATACCCTCGACCCCCAGCAGTCCCTCGGCGGAGCGGTGAGCCTTGCGGGACTCCTTGCCTTCAATGTCGGGGATGTAGACGTTTTTGATACGGTCGGAGGGGATGATGCCCTTGAGCTTGTTTCGTATTACAAAGCCCGCACCGTCGCTGTCGGTAAGTATCACCGCACCGCAGTTAAGTGCCATCTCACGGATCATATCCATCTTTTTCCTGTCGTTGAAAAGGGAAAAACCGCCCGTCTGTACGACGGTGGCGTCAAAGACGTTTTTTACGGCGATGGCGTCGTATTTTCCCTCTACGATGACGATCTCTCGGATCTTCGGTTTGTCCATTATTTGCACAGCTCCGTTATAAGCATCTCAAGCTCGGTACGGGGATCGGGCTCGGAATTGAGAAGCCGCATCTCGGTCTCAAAGCAGGCCCATACCCCCTTGCGAAGCGCCCCGGGTCGGAAGCGCTGAGCCTGGCTAACGATCATATCGGCCACGTAGCGGCTTTTAAGGTGCCAGGCCTCCATAAAGTCGCTTACAGGACATCCCTTATCACGAAAGAGTCTTGCGCTGTATAGCTGCCGCATGGCACGCCCGATGGCGCTTGCGAGGGTGATACAGCTCGTACCCTGGGCAATAAGGGAGGAAAGAAGGCTGATGGCCGACTGACGGTTGCGGGAGGTCACGGCGTCGGTGATGCGGTATATGACCACGTCGATGACGGGGGTGACCATGGCGTTTATATCGTCGGAGGTTATGCGGTCGGTCTTGGCCGCCGCAGCTACCTTTTCTATCTCGGGTATGGCAGAAAACATCATTCCGCCGCAAAGACGGGCGAGCAACGCCGCCTCGGCGGGCTGACAGTTTTTCTCAAGCGCCGCAAAGCGGCGGATTATCCACCGTGTAAGCTCGCTCTCGCTGGGGCGCAGAAACTCAAGGGCGATGCCGACGTCCTTGACAGCCTCCTCGATCTTCTTGTTCTTTTTGCCCGACGGGGCGGCAGTGCCGAGATCGAATACGATACAGTCAAAATCGGGTATGTCGCAAAGAAGCTCCTCAAAAAGGCTCTTGTACCTTGCCTCGGGGGCGTAGGGGTCGATATCACGAACGAGGATAAATCTGCGCGGGGTGAGCATGGGGTAGGAAAGGACGGCATCGGAAAAACCGTCGGCAGAGAAATTGTGCTTATCGAAGACCTCGACGTTTCCGCCGCCTTCCTCCTCGATACAGCTCCGAAGCTCCTTTATATAGTACTCACGAAGGTAGGCCTCCTCGCCCCAGAAGACGTAAAGCCTGCCGGGCTGCTTTATACGCAGATCCTCTTTGAGCCTTGAAAGCGATATTGCATCGGTCTCTTTTTTTGCCAAAGCTACGTCCTCCCTTCGATTATCCTACCCCTTCGCAGGGTGAAAAGCAGATCGCCGTTTGCGGAGGTGGAATACTCCGCATCCGCTATGTCTGATATTATAACATATTTCGGAGAAATTGTCTCGAAAATATTTTCGGGTAGGTTGCGGTTGGTTATAAAAATATCCGCCCTTTTGATCTGACGTGTGGAAAGAAGGTAGTCAAGCTCCTCATCGTCGAGGTCACCCCGTATAAACACCGAGCTCCCTTCGAATTCGGCATACACCGCCGCAGGCTCTCCGCCCAAGGGCAACAGAAGGTGTATTTTGAGCTCTCCGAGCTCGAAAAGTGTGTCAGAGCATATCCTTTCAAAGCCGTCTGCGTCCGCATCAAAGCAGCAGACCGCCCTGTCTATCCGCAAAAGGTCGACTGCCGCCTCGGCACCCGATGAGTGGTGGGGCGCAGAGGAGGTCAGAATGAAGAGATCGGCAGAGAAAAGGTTGCTTTCAAGCATTGCCTGCACAAGATTCTCTTGGGCACCCTCTGCACTGCTTCCGCAATCGACTATGGCCGTGCGTCCGCCTGCCGAGAGGATGACACACTGCCCCGAGCCCATATCGACGACCCGCAGGAGCATACGCTCACGGCCTGCAAGGGATTCCCCTGCGAGAACTACCGCAAGTGCGGTAAGCGACAGGACAAGGGTCTTTAAGAAGGCTCTGCGGGGCTTGAATATAAAACCGACGATGGCAAGCAGATAGAAAAATACTATCCACAGAATGACCGAGGGCGTGGCGCCGACGGAGGCGTAGGGAACAGAGCCCAAAAGCTCCGTCACGAAGGTGACGTAGGCCGCACCCGGCACTGCGACGTAGGCAAGCGCAACGGCCGCAGGGAGGGATATAAACCCTAACAGCAGTGCCGCAAGCCCTATGATAAACACCGCCGATATCACAGGCAGGATGAGGATGTTTGCAACTATCGCCATTATGGGAATGGACGAAAAGTATATGACCATCAGCGGAATGGTCCCAAACTGCACCGCAAGTGTGGCGCAGAGGGTCCCTCGGATAGTCTTGACCGCCTTCTTGAGAAACGGATTTTGGGGAGTAGGCCGTTGTGAGAATGCCTCGGAGAGACGTTTTCCCACCGTTATGAGGGAAAAGACGGCGACAAAGGAGAGCTGAAGACGGATGTCGGTCACCGCCCAGGGGTTTATAAGCAGTAGGACCGTCAGTGCCGCCATGGCAGAGATAAAGGAGTTCGGCTCCCTTCGCAGGGAATAACCTAACATCACTATCGAGTACATTATCGCAGAGCGAACAAGCGAGGGACTGAAGCCGCCTGCGGCGGTAAAGAGTATAAGTATCGGAATACCGAACAAGGCAACCGACCTTCGGCGTTTTCCCGCAAGCAGGAATATCACCGAGGCGATAAAGGAGGTGTGAAGCCCCGACACCGCATAGACGTGCGCCGTACCCGAGGCCGCACTTCGAAGGAGAAAGTCGTTCCGAAGCCCGCTTTTATCACCAAAAAGCAGGGCGGAAAAGAAGCCCGAACGGTCTTTAAAGACTCTGTCACAGCCTTCAAGCACCGAATGTCTTAAATACTCCGATGCGTTTGAAAGGGTCATACCCTTGTGACCTATGCAGGACCAGTCGGTACAGTAGGCGCTGAGGGAATAGCCCTGCGAGCGCAGATAGGCGTAGTAGGAGGGCTCGACCGCGGAGATATCGAGCGTAAGCCTTAACACGTCTCCCGGAGATACCTCGGGTCGGTCGGGCATATTGACAAGAACGCTTACCTTCTTTCCTGCAGGGGAGGTCAGCTCAAAGGGTACCGATGAGTAGAAAAGGTGCTCGGTGGGAAAGTCTGCCGCCACCGCCTCGACCGTGACCGTTCCGTTAAGCCCCGAGGTACGCCGTACCTCATTGCGGCTGTCTGCGCTCATCATCGAGCAGACAAGACATATCCCTGCCGCAAATGCCGCTACCGCACGCATCTGCCTAATATCGGTGATGGCCGACATTGCCCAAAAGAATACCCCGCAAAAGCCTGCGGCAACTGCGGCGTAGATCGGCGGAGCGGGGAAGAGATAACAGCAGACCGCCGCACAGAGGGCAATGCCCGATGAAAAACCGAGAAATATCCTGCGCACCTCTTCACCCCGTCCTTTTTTTCTATATCATACCCTAAAAGACGACAAATATCAATCTTTTTCTCGTTTTTACTGTTGCGGTAAGGGCAGAGTTGTGGTAAAATATATATAAGAAGATGTAAGGGGAGTAATGTAGAGTGACAGATAGGATGCGCATCCTAGAGCTGTGTCTTAAAGAGTCGGCCTTTGCCTTTGATTGGCTTGCAAAGGGCAACTGTATGTCCTGCACGAGGGGATATCTGTCCTTTATGCTCTTTGTCGCCTCCGAGGAAAACGGCATCGCCTTCCAGCTGACCTACCGCTACTCCGCCTTTGACAGGATATACCACGAGCTTACCTCTGCCAATATATTTCCCGGCACGAGGATAATCGAGTCGGTCCAGCCGGTGTCTGCCTGGAGCCTTATGGGTGTGTCGGGTGATATGCGACGCCTTGCCGAAAAGGTCGATAAGGTAGCCGACGAGCTCTCTAACCGCATAATAACTCCAAAGGACAACCTCAAGTTCCTCAAAAGCTTCAAGGCACACCACCCCCTTGTAAGCATAGCAAACGAGGAGATGCTCTCGGCACTTGCCATGGGCGATAACGCCGCCGCCCTCGCCGTTGCAAACGAATGCCTCCTTTCGGGACAGTACGGAGACGGTCTTTGCACAAGGGTGTCGGATTATATCAAATACAGAACGTAGGAGACAGGGTAGGATATCTGACGGTGACGGAAGGTCTCGCATTCAGGTAATTAAAAAAGGCACGCTTTAAAGCGTGCCTTTTAGTTTTATCCTTTCAGCCGAGGATGTGCTCTAAAAACGTCTTTATACCGATGGCGATGAGAACTATACCGCCCGCAACCCCCGACCATTTTCCAAAGGCCTTGCCAAGATGCCTGCCGAGCGTACCGCCGAGAAGACAGAACACAAAGCAGGCCTGCATACAATAGAGCAAACAAAAAAGAAATGTCAATAGTGAACAATTTAATAGTTGACACATACTTAAATTTATGATATATTACAAGTGCAACGGAAAATACTGTTGTAATAAAACATAAAGGAGAAGAAAGTATGAAGGTTCGCAAACGGCTTATTCCAATGGTTCTAATTATCGCATTGCTATGCACATCGGTAGTCATAGCCGGGGACAGCTTTTCCACGGCGGTTGACCTTACGTGGACAACCTACGTGGATGAAAATGGAAATTCGCACAAAGCCCACTTAGCATATGCTCTCTCCAATATGACGAATCTGTATGAGTTCCAGTTTTTCAAGGTGGATATTGATGAACCCGGAGCATACAGCATTTACCTATCGGGGGTGCAGACCGGAGGGGTGGATGCATTTACATCCCTTCCTTGTGACATCGATATGGGGGTGTACAAATCTGCATCTGCATCCGATTCAGTAGGTGTATCGTGGGCGGGATCTACAACACCTGAACTGGTTAGGTTTGAAGTGAGTGAGAATGATCTTGGAACTTACTACATCTCTACGCGGAGTTGCTCGCAACCACCTGAAAATGCGCAATTTAAAATAGTACTTGTTCGTGGTGACGTGGATATGTTTACCGAGGGTGCGCGATACCGTGACTATAACCTTAGAAGTTGGTATTGCCGTCACAATGCAAATGATACAACGGGATACCTAGTCACAACTGGGACGCCGTACTCGTTTGGCAATAAACACTCATTGCAGTTTATTGCTGAGCAAAATGAACTTGCGTATGTCAATGCAACACAACCATTGAATGCGTGGAGCAAATATGCTGCATACACCACCACCGCAAAACTTCGAAGACCCGGACTTTTTATGGCAGAACTCCAAGCGAATGGGGATTTGGCAAGTCAGTTCTATGGAGTTGACTGCTCGGGATTCATCCAACGGTGTGCAGAGACGTCGCTGACTGATGGGGTGTATAGGTATAAAATATCGCGAGAGTCTCCGCTCGGTGAAAACGGAAGCGGTTCACACGGCGCATTTGGAAGCGGTGCCTACGATATATCTACGACTCTTGCAAATCTAAAGACCGGTGATATTGTTACAAAACCCGGACACGTAATAATGATATCACGTGCAAGTACGGATGATCTTGGATATTGCTGGGCAATGGGAGCGCAGGCGGATGGCCAAAATACCGGAGGAAGAAAAGTCCAGGAATTTATAATTGCGGAAAAATATGGAAATCAGATTACATCCCTTGATATTTACGCGCTTAGGCAGTAGGTGGGAAAAGAGAGTAAGGAGGAGAAAACAGTGACTAAAAAGATGGTTTTGGCTATGGTATTGATAACCGTACTGCTTGCGGGCAGTGTAGCCGCAGTACTGATCGGAGTCCCCGGACTTTTTGAAAAGTCAAAATTACCTATACTGGAGTATGAAAAGATAAAAGACCTCCCGATGCTTACCCCGCAAATCGATGGCGGTGTACGATACGTTGAGGGAGAGACCCTTCTTAACGTTGCGTTCGGAAAGAATGAGGATGAATTTGCCTGCCGAGTGAATGAAGATAACCCCTACGAGATCTTCGGGCCGATGTCGTTTGCCGTTGACGGAACGGACAGAGTGTTTGTTTACGATGCCGAAAACGGAAAACTTAAGACCTTTGAAAACGGAAAGATGGTTGACAGCCTGGAGTGCTTTTCTCCGGACGGTTGGTCATACGGATTCAGGCAGATGTTCTTCTATGACGGATACGTCTATGCCTCCAACATAGCGGCGGCATCTGCTCAAGGAATATATAAGCTTGGAGACGGAAACGTTGAGCTTGTGGACTGCTTCGGTGAGCTCGGCGAGATAAAGTCTATGAGATATCTGGGGAACGGCTCGTTTATAGTGACCGACCTTTATTTGGGGAATGCAAGGACTCAGATATTCAACGTCGACTGTACTCTTGAGGGTGGCGAGACCCAGGGCCTTGTTGTAAGTGCACCGAAAAAGAGGTTTACCGACAAAGAGGGAAATACCGTAGAATGGGATTCGCTCGGATATATGAGCTACGTTTTTATGATAAAAAATGAGAACGGGGATATCAATTATGCGGCGAATTTCCGAGGATATGACGGCGACGTCCCGCCCAACGGAGCGGATGCAGAAGGGAACGGTTGGCAGGTAAGCTTGGATATCATCGGGGCAGACGGCGAAGGACGGGTATATATGGAATATACCGTGGCTAGGTTTGAAGCGTGGAACGCAGTTCAAAACGATTATCTGCTCAGACTTGACATCCGTGAAAATACCGTTGAGGCCATTGAGGTTCCCAATCTCAATGAGGAGACCGCAGATGGCGTAAGCTTTGTAACCGGCCTTTGGACCTCAACTACGGTATTGTCGGACGGTACGGTGGTAATGGGCGGAGCGGACCTTGAAACGGGTGTCAGTGTGAACGGGTACACCTTCGATTAAATCCGACGGCAAATAACTAAAAGGCACGCTTTAAAGCGTGCCTTTTAGTTTTATCCTTTCAGCCGAGGATGTGCTCTAAAAACGTCTTTATACCGATGGCGATGAGAACTATACCGCCCGCAACCCCCGACCATTTTCCGAAGGCTTTGCCAAGATGCCTGCCGAGCGTACCGCCGAGAAGACAGAGCACAAAGCAGACTATACCGATGACCGAGGCGTTGAGCCACAGCGGCTCGCCCGTTATTGCAAGTGTCACACCGATGACCAGAGCGTCGATGCTGGTTGCAACGGCGAGAATGACAAGAAGCTTAGCCTTGAGCGGATCACCCGAGCCTGCCTCCTCATCCTCGGCACGGAGAGCCTCGATGATCATCTTGACCCCGATAAACCCAAGAAGCCCCAGGGCGATATAGTGATCGATGGCCTGTATGTAGGAGGCGATGCTCCTGCCAAGAAAATATCCTATCACCGGCATGGCAAACTGAAACACGCCGAAATAAAGTCCCAGCTTCACACCGTGGCGGACCTTGAAGCCGGGTACCGATATACCCATCGAGATGGATACGGCCAGAGCGTCCATTGCAAGACTCAGCGCATACCCCAAAGCAACTATAAAACGGTCCAAGACAAAATCTCCTCTGAATAGGTTTTCCGTAATTATACTCCTTTTACGACAGGGGGTCAAGAAAAAATTGCTTGTAATATATTCATTAGTGTGATATAATATCTTGTAATTATATCCAATAAACGACCGCAAGGGAATGAAAGAAACTATGGACTATCAACTTTTGGCGGAACTCCTTTTTCCGCAGATTACAGATACACCTGCCGACGTAGAGGCAAGATACCCCGCCCGTCAGCTCCCCGAAGGTGCAAAGGTCACGAGATTTGCACCCAGCCCCACGGGCTTTGTCCACTTCGGCGGACTTTTCCCCTCCACCGTCGGAGAAAGACTTGCCCACCAGTCCTCGGGCGTTTTCTACCTCCGCATAGAGGATACAGACGCCAAGCGTGAGGTCGAGGGAGCAGCAGAGGGTCTTATAAAGACCCTTGCAAAATACGGAATAAGCTTCGACGAGGGTGCCGTGCTCGACGCCGAGGGCAATATTGCCGACAGGGGAGACTACGGTCCCTACAAGCAGTCAAAGAGAGGCCCCATCTACCGTACCTACGCAAAAAAGCTGGTAGCCGAGGGCAAGGCCTATCCCTGCTTTACCACCGAGGAGGAGCTTGACGAGCTTCAGGCGGTGAACAAGAAGGAAGAGATAAAGAATACCGACTGGCAGGCCCAGGCCGAGAGCCGCCGTGCCGAGATGCTTGAGAGAAGAAACTTCACCCTTGAGGAGGTCAAGGACCACCTTGCAAAGGGACACCCCTTTGTGGTCAGACTTCTTGCAAACGGCGACCCCGACAAAAAGGTCAGGATCACCGACCTCGTAAAGGGCAACCTTGAGATCCCCGAAAACGACGAGGACTTCGTCCTTTTGAAGTCGGACGGTATCCCCACCTACCACTTTGCCCACGCCGTGGACGATCACCTTATGGGTACGACCCACGTTATCCGAGGCGAGGAGTGGCTGCCAAGCCTTCCCAAGCACATCCAGCTTTTCGGATATCTCGGCTTCAAGCTCCCCAAGTATATGCACATCGCCCAGATAATGAAGCTTGACGAGGACGGCAACAAGAAAAAGCTCTCCAAGCGCGATATGGGCGCAAATATGGACGATTACACCTCCATGGGCTACTGTCCCGAGGCGGTGTGCGAGTATATCATGACCCTGCTTAACTCCAACTACGAGGAGTGGCACGCCCAAAATCCCGACAAGCCCTACACCGACTTCCCCTTCAGCATCAAGAAGATGTCGGTCTCGGGATGTCTGTTCGACTTCGGCAAGCTCAACGACGTCTCCAAAAACGTCATCTCCCGTATGTCCGCCTCGGAGGTCACACAAAAGGTAACCGACTGGGCGCTGGAGTTCGACCCCGAATTCGGAAAGCTGCTTGCATCCGATGCGGCCTACGCCGAGAGCATCTTTGCCATCGGCAGAGGTGGTAAAAAGCCCAGAAAAGACCTTGCCACCTGGGCAGACGCCAAGCCCTATATGGGATTTTTCTACGACGGGCTGTTTGCACCCGAGTACTGCTACCCCGAAAACGTCTCCGACGTTGAGGCTATACTTGACGGCTTTGCGAAGGTCTATTCTGCCGACGACGATTCGACGGCGTGGTTTGAAAAGGTCAAGGAGCTCGGCCTCTCGCTTGGCTATTGCGCCGATATGAAGGCCTATAAGAACGATCCTTCGGCATGGAAGGGAAGCGTTGCGGACGTAAGCATGGTGCTTCGTGTTGCGGTCACCGGCAAGCAAAACGCCCCCGATCTGTGCGAGGTCATGAAGATACTCGGCACCGAAAGAGTTCTTGAGCGTCTTGAAAAAGGAAAGGTACGTAAGTAATGGAAACCGAAAAAACTAACTTTATAGAAGAATTTATAAACGAAGACCTCGCCTCGGGCAGGGTGGATGCCATACACACCCGTTTTCCGCCCGAGCCCAACGGCTATCTCCACATCGGACACTGCAAGGCGATGATAATCGACTTCGGTACCGCACGCAAATACGGCGGAAAGTGCAACCTCCGTATGGACGATACCAACCCCGCCAAGGAGGATACCGAGTTCGTCGACGCCATTAAAGAGGACATCCGCTGGCTCGGCTTTGACTGGGAGGACCGCTTCTTCTACGGCTCGGACTATTTTGAAAAGACCTACGAGCTGGCCCTCAAGCTTATAGAAAACGGCGATGCCTACGTCTGCGAGCTCACCCCCGAGCAGTTCCGCGAATACCGCGGCGACCTGACCCATCCTGCCGTCTCTCCCTGGCGTGACCGCCCCATAGAGGAGAGCCTCGATCTGTTCAAGAGGATGAGGGCAGGGGAGTTCCCCGAGGGAAAGTATACCCTTCGTGCCAAGATAGACCTCGCCTCGGGCAACTTCAATATGCGTGACCCGGTATTCTACCGCATCAGATATATCGACCACCACCGTCAGGGACGGAAGTGGTGCATCTTCCCGATGTACGACTTTGCCCACCCCATCCAGGACGCTATCGAGGGTATAACCCACAGCCTCTGCTCGCTTGAGTATGAGGATCACAGACCTCTTTACAACTGGGTCATCGAGCACGTCGATCTGCCCTCCAAGCCCCGTCAGATAGAGTTTGCAAGACTCAACCTGACCAACACCGTCATGTCAAAGCGCTACCTGCGCTACCTTGTTGAGACGGGTGCCGTCGACGGCTGGGACGATCCCCGTATGCCCACCCTCTGCGGACTGCGCCGCAGGGGCTATACCCCCGAATCGGTGCTTGATTTTATCGACAGAGTCGGCGTTTCCAAGGCAAACAGCATGGTCGATATAGGCCTTCTTGAGCACTGTGCAAGAGAGGACCTCAACCGTGTCGCCCTCCGCCGTGTTGCCGTGCTTGACCCGATAAAGGTAGTCATTGAGAACTATCCCGAGGACAAGACCGAGTACTTCGAGCTTCCCAATAACCCCGGTGCGGAAAATGCGGGCAGCCGCAAGGTGCCCTTCTCCCGTGAGATATACATCGAAGCTGGCGATTTTGCCGAGGTTCCCCCTCCCAAGTTCTTCCGCCTCCGTCCCGACGGAGAGGTAAGACTGATGGGCGCCTATATAATCAAATGCACGGGCGTTGAAAAGAATGCCGACGGAAGCATAAACTATATCCGTGCCACGGCCGACCTTGAGACCGGAAACGGCAATCCCGTCGACGGCAGAAAGGTCAAGGGTACGGTCCATTGGCTCTCGGCGGCCCACGCTCTTGAGGGCGAGGTCTGCCTCTATGACCGCCTCTTTACCAGAGAGAATATGTCCGACCTCCCCGAAAATACCACCTATACCGACTTTATCTCCCCCGAAAGCGCCGTGAGGCTGGGCGGAGTGAAGCTTGAGCCGTCGCTTGCCGAGGCTAAACCGGGTGATAAGTTCCAGTTCGTCAGAACGGGATATTTCTGCCTTGACAGCCGTGACGGCCGCACCTTTAACCGCACCGTCACCCTTAAGGACAGCTACGGAAAATAACTGAAAGGCGACCCCGCATCATGCGGAGAAGGGTGTTTCTTAATGTTGGGAAATATCAGAAGTTACATCATTGAGATACTGTATCTGCTTCCGGCGATAGTGCCGGCGCTGTGCGTGCACGAGTACTTCCACGCTCAGGTGTCCACCTGGCTTGGAGACCCTCTGCCCAGAAGCACGGGCCGTCTTACCCTTGACCCAAGGAAGCATATAGACATAATGGGCTTTCTGATGTTGCTTATCGTAAGGTTCGGCTGGGCAAAGCCCGTCTATGTCGATCCCAGATACTATAAGCACAAAAAGCTCGGCATGAGCCTTGTCGCCGTTGCGGGTCCTATAGCCAACCTGCTTTTGGGCTTTATCTGTACGGCGCTGTATATCCTCTGCTTTAGGCTCGGCAGCTCCACGGTGGAGATAGTTATCCGTCAGATACTTGCCTATTGCATCATAATAAACGTCGGTCTTGCCGTTTTCAACCTCATCCCCATCTCGCCCCTTGACGGCTCCAAGCTGCTTGCGGCCTTTCTTCCTCTCAAGGCCTACGAGAAGGTGCTCAAGTTTGAACGCTACGGCTTTATAGTGCTCATCGTTTTGCTTTTTGATATACCGCTGAGGCTTCTGACGATACTTGGAGTCCCCTATTCGCTGGCACAGTGGTTCAGTCTGACTACCTATCTCGGCATCGCCAGAGGCTATATCATGGACGCCTACTTCTGGCTGCTTGATCCTCTTGCAAGGCTGGTGCTCGGATAAGTATGGAAGTAACCTTTAAGCTGCAGGTCTTTGAAGGGCCGCTTGACCTGCTTTTACATCTCGTTACCTCAAACAAGGTCCGCATAGACGATATCCCCATAGCCGAGATACTTCAGCAGTATCTTGACTACCTTGAGCAGCTGCGCTCCCTCAATATAGAGGTGACCAGCGATTTTATCGTGATGGCCGCCCAGCTCATCTACATAAAATCCCGTATGCTGCTTCCAAAGGACGAGGATCCCAACGCCGAGGACCCCAGACTCAGCCTTGCAAGGCGTCTTGAGGAGTATAAGCTCTTTAAGGAGACCGCCGTAAGGCTCAAGGAAAGGGAATTTCTCGGACGTGAGCTGATGGTCAAGCCGCCCGAGACCATTGAGAAGGACCCTATATATCACGGAAGGCACGAGGGCAGAGAGCTTGTTTCGGCACTTATGTCGATGGAGCTTGTAAAGCCCAAGCCCGAAGCGCCGCTTAGGGCGTTTTCGGGTATCGTCGGCCACGTTACCGTCAGTATCGAGGAGCAGGCCGAGGCGATACTTAAAAAGCTTTCATTTATCGGGCATGGCAGGCTGATGGACTTTTTCGACGGTGTGCATGACAGAAGCACCGCCGTTGCGGTATTCCTTGCCATACTCGACCTTACCCGTAACAATAAGATAACCCTCGGAGAGGACGACCTCATAACGATGGGAGGACCCACAGAGTGACCAAAAACGAATGCCTTGCGGCTCTCGAGGCGGTGCTGTTTGCATCGGGAGAGCCCATAGAAATAGAGCGGCTCTGTCTCGCACTTGAATCCGACCAAACGGTCGTGTGCGGGCTTTTAAACGAGCTGGGAGACAGCCTTGAGGCCGAGCAGAGAGGTCTGCGGCTTGTATACCTTGAAAATAAGGTACAGCTTTGCACCAAGCAGGACTATGCCGATGTTATCCGTACCGCACTTGAGACCAGAAAGACCCCCATGCTTTCAAATACAGCCATGGAGGTACTTGCAATAGTTGCCTACCGTCAGCCCGTCACAAAGAGCTATATCGAGCAGGTCAGAGGTGTCGACAGCGCCTATACCGTCGGAAGCCTCTGCGACAAGGGTCTGATAGAGGAGGCGGGACGTCTTGAGGTGCCGGGCAGACCTATACTCTATAAGACTACCGACAACTTCCTTCGGGTGTTTGGGTTCTCCTCGATAAAGGAGCTCTCGCCCCTTCCCGACGGCTTCTCGCTTCCCGTGGATGAGGCCGCCGAGGCCGCTTCCGCACAGCAGACACTTGAGCAATAACGCTGACCCGCGATCATACCTGACAGAAAGGCGGTGATCCTGCCGTGATCCTACTGAAAATACTGCTGATAGCCCTTGCGGTCGTCGGCGGGATCATAGGGCTCGTGTTGCTGATAGCAGGACTGTTGGTGTTCAGCGCCATCGGCGTGCGGATAAGCAACGCAAAGGGCAAGCTTGCCGTGTGGGTGAAGTTCGGGCTTCTTTCGATAAAGATAACCCCCAAAAAGCCGAAAAGCGAAAAGGCGCTTGCCGAAAAGCAGCGAAAAAAGGAAAAAAAGAAGCTCAAAAAGGCCAAAAAAGCCGAGAAACGAGCCCTAAAAGAGGCCAAAGACCCCGAAAAGACGGCAAGAAGGCTTGCCAAAAAGCAGGCAAGCAAGGCAAAGAAGCTTGCTAAAAAGAATAAAAAGAAGGCAAAAAAGAAGCAAAAGAAGGCAAAAAAGCCCTTCAAACCGCCGATTCCTTCGAGCGTTACGCTCAAGGCCGCACTCACGGCGCTTGCCGATTACGACTACGAGTACGCAAAGCTTATCCGCTTTAACCGCATCTATATAGACTGCAGGATCGGCGGAGAGGACGCCTGCCGGACGGCGCTTGCCTACGGCAGGGCCTGCAGGCTGTTTGGTCTGTCATATCCCCACGCCATGCGGATATTCGACATAAGAAAGCACAGACTAAACGTCTATCCCGACTTCATAGAGCGCAAGTCGGAATTCACCTTCGACCTTACTCTTACCCTCCGCCTTGCAAGGGCGGCACGGGCAGGATTGGTATTCTTTAAAGGCTTTAAAAACTATAAAACAAAATTCGCCGCAGAATACGCGGCAAAGCAGGAGGCTGACCAAGATGGAAAACAAGACAGTACAGTCCCAGAGAAATAAACTTGACGAAATGCTCAAGACCACCCTTTCGCAGATCAAGCAGATGACCGACGCCGAAACTATCGTCGGCAAGCCCATCACCACCCCCGACGGAGTTACCGTCATACCCGTCTCCAAGATGACCTACGGCTTCGGCGCAGGCGGCTCCGACCATACCTCCAGACACGCCTCCAATAAGATCATGTTCGGCGGCGGTGGCGGCGCAGGCATCGACATCACCCCCGTTTCCTTTGTTGTCATTTCGGGTGACAGGGTAGAGGTACTGCCGGCTTCGGGTACTGTCTCGCCCACACCTCCTCCCGCAGGCTTTGTCAGCACCATCGACAAGCTTGCCGACGTTCTGCCGGGTGTTTTCGAAAAGGCAGAGGAGTTTATCAACAAGCAGAAGGCAAAGAAGGCTCAGAAGGAAGCCGACAAGGCCGAGATCGATCTCGAAACCGAGGCTTCTGAGGAATAAAGCTACCGTCGCCGCCGTATAGATATGACGGTGATGTGATATGAAAAAGGCAGTATGCATACTGCTTGCGGTCTGTTTTATCCTTTTGCCGGTGTCAGCGGAAAATATTTCCGCACGCTCGGCTGTCGTTATGGACGCATTCAGCGGAGAGTTCGTCTATGAGAAGGCCCCCGACCTCGTCCTGCCCCCCGCAAGTACTACCAAGCTGTTGACCGCCTACGTTGCTGTCAATCTCTGTCCGCTTGAACGGGAGATGACCGTTTCGCAGGATATGTTGTCCACCGAGGGCTCGATGATGTATCTGCGTGCGGGGGAGAGGATAACCCTCAGGGAGCTTCTCTACGGTCTGCTTCTTTGCAGCGGCAACGATGCGGCATTGGCCATCGCAAGGCTGGTGTGCGGCTCGGTAGAGGGGTTTGTCGGCCAGATGAATCTGTTTGCCGCCGAGCTTGGGATGACGTCCTCACACTTTGAAAATCCCCACGGGCTTCCGAGTAAAGACCACTATACCACTGCGGCAGACCTTGCAAGGCTGATGGCGGCCTTCTCGAAAAACGGGATACTTATGGAGATCTCGGGGACACGGGAGCATATCGGAAGCGGAAGGACACTTATAAACCACAATAAGCTTCTTTGGCAGTACGATGCGGTTGACGGCGGCAAGACGGGGTATACTAAAGAAGCAGGGCGTTGCCTTGTGACGACCGCCGTAAAAAACGGCAGACGTCTTGTAGCCGTGACACTCAACGCCTCTGACGATTGGAACGACCATAAAAAGCTCTACGAGGCCGCATTTTCGAGGTATTCCGAGACGGTTGCCCTTCCCGTAGGTATCGAGCTTGACGTTGTCGGCAGCGCTCTTGAGCGGGTACCGGTCGTCTTTGAGACCGCTGATATCCGACTGACACCGCAGGAGCTTGAAAAAGCCAAAACGGTCGTATATATGCCGCATTTTGCCTATGCACCCGTTAAAGCGGGTGAAAATATTGGATATATCAGTATTTTGATTGACGGTAAGGAACTGTCAAGGATATTGCTTTACACAGATAAAAACGCCGATACAGCGGCGAGAACGTACGGAAAGAGGATATAGCTTGAAGGAAAGAATACAAAAGGTGATCGCCGCCCAGGGGGTATGCTCCAGACGAGCGGCCGAAAAGCTGATAGAAGAGGGAAAGGTCAAGCTCAACGGACATCCCGTTACCCTTGGCGCAGTCTGTGACCCCTATAAGGACGTTATAGCCATATCGGGAAAGCGTCTTTTCATCGAAAAAAAGGAGCCTATATATATCCTCCTTCACAAGCCGCGCGGATACGTTACCACTATGTCCGACGAGAAGGGGAGAAAGACCGTTACCGAGCTTGTCCGTGACCTGCCCGAGAGGGTGTATCCCGTAGGACGTCTGGATATGGGTACCGAGGGTCTGCTCATAATGACCAACGACGGCGAGGCGGCAAACTATCTGACACATCCCTCCCACGAGGTACCGAAGGAATATTTTGCCACCGTCCAGGGCGAGGTCGCCGATGCCATAACCAAGATGGAGGCGGGTGTCGAGCTTGACGACGGCTTCAAGACCGCTCCCGCAAAGGTCAGAGAGGTCAGAAGCTTTGACGATAAGACCATCCTCTCCATAACCATCTGCGAGGGACATAACCGTCAGGTAAGGCGGATGTGCGAGGCGACGGGACTGAAGGTAAAGCGCCTTGTACGTATGGCCGAGGGTCAGCTGCGTTTAGGAGACATTCCCTTGGGCAGGTGGAGATACGCCAAGCAAAAGGAGATAGACTACATCCAAAGCCTTGGCAAAAAGGAAGACGAAGAATAAAAACGACGCTCGGAGCAGACGCTTCGGGCGTTTTTATGGAAAATTTTTATCGAATAAATTTTTGCGAAACGTCGGATAATAGCCTTGTCAGCCCAAAGCGCAGAGAAGCAAAAGGAGAATTTAAATGAAAAAAACTGCGGTTATTATAATTTCAGCAGTGCTGATGCTCACACTTTTCGCCGCTTGCAGCGGCAACGGCGGCAACGGTGACTCCACCACCGACGGGACTACCAACAGGACCTCGATGACGTCCGATACCAAGAGGACCTCGGAGAATATCATTGACGATATCATAGGCGACGTTACCGGTGCGATCACCGATATGACCGGCAATATGACCGGAGACAAGGGTAACTCCACGGGTGATATGACCGGAAGCGGCAGAAGCGGCGGTATGGACTACGGCTCGAAGAATTCCGGCAATACCTGGCCCGGAACCACCGTTGCACCCCCTTCCTACTGGGACGACAGAACTCCCGGCGGATACGGCGGCAGCGCCAACTAAACGGTGCGAGTTCCGAACAACTCGGAAAAAAGCCCCATCCTCTGTTGGCGTGATACTCTTAACGGAGTATCACGCCAGTTCTATTCGCCTGCGGCGAGTTCTATTGCTACGCAGTGTTATTCGGCTTACGCCGAGTGATATTTGCTTCGCAAGTTTATGGGCGAATAGAATATCACTGAAGCCGC
>JAFXIT010000023.1 GCA_017532825.1 Clostridia bacterium | reverse complement strand
GATGGACGTACCTCTGGTGCACCAGTTGTTCCGCCAGGAGCACAGCTGGGTAGCTATGTACGGACGAGATAAACGCTGAAAGCATCTAAGCGTGAAACTCTCCCTAAGATAAGATCTCCCATCCGCAAGGAGTAAGGCCCCACGAAGACTACGTGGTAGATAGGCCGGAGGTGTAAGTGCAGTAATGTATTTAGCTGACCGGTACTAATAGGCCGAGGGCTTGACCTCGCAAGGTACTTTAAGGCGCAGGCTACGGCGCAGACGAAAGAAGTCACTTAAAGTACGTTAGTAAGGAATCAGAGCGAGCTCTTTTTGAAAGTATTACAATGGATTATCGGAAGCAGCGGAAGATGAAGGTTGCGAAGTGTGTTCTCATTATCAGTTCTCAGGGTATGATCAAGGAAGCCCCGGCAAAAGGCAAGACGCGCCTTTAGCTCAGTTGGTAGAGCAACTGACTCTTAATCAGTGGGTCCCGGGTTCGAGTCCCTGAAGGCGCACCAAATGAGGCGTCTAACGCCTCGAGATGGCCCGTTGGTCAAGCGGTCAAGACGCTAGCCTCTCACGCTGGAAACGGGAGTTCGATTCTCCCACGGGTCACCAATCTTGCTAATCTCTCAATTTCATATATGCAGTAGGTGTTAATGACGACGAGGGTCCACCCGTTCCCATCCCGAACACGGAAGTTAAGCTCGTTCGTGCCGACAATACTTGGCTGGAGACGGCCCGGGAAGATAGGTCGACGCCTACACAGAAAGAACGCTCAATCGAGCGTTCTTTTTGCTTTATCTGCAACTTTTTCGTTTGCCGTCTTTTTTGCAGCTTTATCATTTGCCGTCATTTTGAGTTAACTGTCCCTTTTGTATCCGTTGCCCTTTTGCCTTAACCGTATCTTATGTATACGTTGTTATTTTGCCTTAACCGTATCTTGTGTATCTGTTGTCTTTTTGTTTTAACCGTGCTTTTCGTATTCGTTGTCTCCTTGCTTTGTCTGCACATCGTACCTGCCGTTCTTTTGCCTTGTTTGTCCATTCTGTCTCTTCTGATAGCACCATTTCATGTATCGTCATTTTTCCTCCTAAAAATAAAAAAAGAGCCGAACGCTCTGTTTCCAAAGCGTCCGACCCTGTGGCCGTTTGACCGTTACCTATGCAACGGTGTTGTATTTAGTTTATTTATCCGGCGTAAAAGCTGTTGTAAATAATTGCGAATATCTCGTCTTCGGTCAGCTCGTCATCGGTCTTGGCCGTTTGAACAGGCTTTTTGGGCGGGGGATTTTTGCGTTCTTTGCATTTTTCTACGATGCCGATAATAAGACCGGCCAGTGCACCCAAGCCAACATAAATAAGACTATCCATTTTCTCACCCTCCCAATCTCATTATATCACAAGTACATCAAAAATCAATGCTTTTTTGAAATGCTTTTCGTTTTATTGCCGTATGCTTCAAATATATGCCGTTTTTTATGATGCTTTTGCCTTTAGATTATACCACGTTCTACGCCTTGTGTTCAACCTCTCGCAACACTCGCCGACGGTCATTTGGCCGACTGCGTCAAAAAGCTCTTGCAAAGTCCGCCCGTATATAGTATCATATATAAAAATTATAGATAAACACGGGAGGGAACATTATGCCACGCTACGGATTTAACTTTTTATGGATAGTTATGAAACACGCAGGGGCTCCGATGCCCGTCGAGGCTGACCTCAAGCAGCTTGAGTTTGTGGCAGAGGAGGGATTTGACTTCGTCCGCATCCCCTGCGACTATAAATATTGGACCGACGATTTCGACTACTACCACCCCAAGGAGGAGATCCTTGAGTACATCGACCGCTACATCGAGGCCTGTTCCTCCTTTGGTCTGCATGCCTGTCTCAATCTCCACCGTGCGCCGGGCTTTTGCATCAACAACGCAGACCGGGAAAAGCACAATCTCTGGCGTGACGAGGAGGCGCAGGACGCATTTGCATGGACCTGGAAGATGTTTGCCCAAAGGTACAAGGGCATCCCGTCCGAGAGGCTCAGCTTTGACCTTGTAAACGAGCCCTGCAACATTCCGCCGACCCATCCCTGCACCCGTGCCGACCACGAGCGTGTCATCCGTCGCACCATAGACGCCATCCGCTCTGTCGATCCCGACCGTCAGATCGTCATCGACGGCTTCAACGGCGGCTCGGACGCACTTCCCGAGCTTGCCGACGTGGGTGCCATCCACAGCGGACGGGGCTATCACCCCTTTGAGATATCCCACTTTAAGGCGGGCTGGACCGACACGAGCAATCAGCCCGACCTTCCCGACTGGCCTCTTACCAAAAAAGACGGCTCCCGCTACGATCTCGACTCGCTCCGTGAGCACTACCGCCCCTGGCGTGAGGTCGAGGCAAAGGGAGTACCCGTCCACATCGGAGAATTCGGCTGCTTCAACATCATTTCCAATACCGTCGCAATGAAGTGGTTTGCCGACCTTATCGGGCTGTTCCGTGAATACGGCTGGGGCTATTCCCTCTGGAACTTCAACGGAGCCTTCGGCATTATTGACCACGGCCGACCCGACACCAAATGGGAAAATTACAAGGGCTACAAGGTCGACAGAGAGATGCTCGAGATCTACAAGTCGGGCATGATAGGTTAAAAATAAAGGCGGGAGGTCCTTGTGGGCCTCTCGCCTTTTGATCTTTGCTTACAGTATTGAAAGGTCGGTGAGCGTGTAGGAGTCGTTTTTGTCAAGCAGCCGAACGCTCTGTTTCCAAAGCGTCCGACCCTGTGGCCGTTTGACCGTTATCTATGCAACGGTGTTGTATTTAGTTTTACCTCGATGCGTATTCTCTGTAGAGTGCCGCATACTCATCGGGGCGGACATAGACGATCCTCCTGCCTGTGGATTCCAATGCGTCTGTATACTGCTTCAGCGCGGAAATATCGTCAAGAATGGGATTGGTATAGACAAACACCTTGGCAAAGACAATACCATCCTCAGACTTCACCTGATTGCAGAGCTGCTCAAGCTGTTTATCCAGATCGGGTTCAAAAGTGGTCAGATAGCAGCGGGCACGGACGATATCGCCCTCCATTTTGATCGAATCGGCATATGTATGATTGCTGCCTCCGAGGGCATAGGTGTTGTTGCCGTAGGAGGAGAAAAGAGCCGTGATCTTCGGGCAGGCCTCGTCGATCCGAATTGCCATTTCCTCGGATATGTTATTTAGGGCACCTACGATCGTAACATCGGTCTCTTCGCAAACGAAGTTGAGAATGGAGAGCATCTCGTCCATGACTTTTTCACGGTCGGCATCCTTATACATCAGCGCATAGGAGTCGGGCGAGCCGATGTTGGATATGCTGCCTCCGTCATAGTAGAAGTAATCGTTTACCGTAGCGATATCGTAATAATACTCGATCAGCGCAGGTGCCACGTAATAGAGTGCACCGCACAGCGAATAGCCCTTGGGATATGCCGCACGCCCTTCTTCGTTTGCAAAGTTGTACGGCCAAAGGTGATAGTTCCAGGAGAGATTATCTCCCTCTGAAAAATTGAAGGCCACATAGACCGTGTCATTTTCCGGTTGTACGCCTGATGTGGGAAGCTTCTGCTTCAGCGCACCGTATTCGAGACTGTTGAAAAACGACATGTTTGGGGTAGAAAAGCCGTACGTCCAGAATTTCGCAAACTGACCTGCAACCTGGAACATCTCAAATTCGGGGAAGCAGCCTCCTACAAAACCGACGATACCCGAGTTGGCGGCTCTTGTAGCAAAGAGATTCATGTAGAAATCGTAATCCTCAACGCACTCCACGCCGTGGGTGTAGAATACAAAGGCGCGGGACATGACCGCATAATCTCTGCAGGCACGGGAGTTGTGTCCCGTCTGCTCGATCATAGAAGGAGTATGGAAAATTATGCTGTCCGAGAATCGATCTCCGTAGGAGTTCCATACCCACATATAGGCATCCACGGGAGAATCCCAATAATCATCGATGCGGAAGAGTATGTCCTTCTTGATCTCATCCTTCAGCGCTTCATACTGACTGTCTGTAAGGTAAACCGCATCCATAATGCCGCAGAGCGAGGTCACTACGTTCTCGCCGTAAACGGTGGCAAAGGCATCGCCAACGATAACGCCCTTATAGCGGTCGGAGAATTTCACAAGCAGCTCCTCGAGCTCTGCGTACTCAACCGTTCTTCCCTTCTGACGCAGAAGCTCGATATAGTCTTCCTCATTATCGATGTTCACGTATCGTTGATCGAGATTATAGCTGCGGTAGTCCATGAAGATCTCGGGCGTGGTGCGGTTCACGTTGCCCTGCAGGGTCGCAATGGTCAGCAGACGTTCATTAGTCTCGGTCGTTCCTTCGATCACGTAGACCACGTCGGCGGGGGCTGTCTGTGACTTGGGATAGATATCGTCAGATGCAGTGAGCACCCTGGGTGCATCGTAGCGTCTCTTGCCGATATCCTCGATGTTCGCCCAGCGAATATCCGAAACGGTGACGTCAATATTATCACCGACCGCCGCCAGGCAGAAGTCAGAATGATCGGTCAGCGCATCGTCCGACTCGCCGACATTCATTTCGCCGAGAAATCTGCCGTTGACGAAATACTGCATACGTCCCGAATCGGGATGCACATCCATGCGGAAGGTATAATGCTTGGTATCCCCTGTGAAATCAACACCTCCGCGCTCATAGGTCGCTCTTGCGATGCGTACAAAGCTGCCCGTAATGGACGCGCAGATATGCTCTGCACCGTCAAAGTAGGTAAAGAGCTGTACCGTGGGCGTATTCTCACCTTCGATATCCACCGTAAACTCAATGCGAAAGCTTCCCTCTCCCGTGTCGATATTGGCAAGTGCGGTACCGGTATTTGTCCAGCGGATCTTTTTGCCGGACCTCCTGCAACCGTTCATCGTAAATTCGGAGGGCCTCATCGGTTCGCCTGTCATCTCGGGGATGGATGAGATCACTCTGCCTGAGGCATATGTAACGGCTTTCGCCGTCTGCTTTTCATCGGGAATGGTCAGCACCGCCCCGCCGACGGGTGTGTTTTCATATTTATCCTTACTGTAACCCATAGTCAACTCCAGAAAACGTTCAACGGCATAGACGGTCTCAGTATCCGAATAGCCTACAATGATAATTTTGCTGCCGCTCTTCTTGATGGCATATTCTCCTTGGGAAAGAGTGTCATAGACTGCATTTTCCTCGGGGAGATTGGTGTGCCCGATGATGATCTCTTTCTCGGTTCGCCTGGCAGGATCATGGTCCGTACCGACCTCCAGCTCCACACCGCAGAGATCGCGGATCGCCTTCTTCAACAGCTTACAGCTCTCACGCACTGCATCCGAGCCGGTGTCGCTGCAGATCAGCCTGTAACCGTTGATATCGACCGAGCCTTCGGTTCCGTCGCCACGCCCACAGCCTGCAAGCAGAATGAGCATGACAAGGATCAGCGCAAAGCCTGATGCCCATACTCTTTTCATAACTCCTCCTGTATAATAGAAGTAATTACAAAGCGTTTTTCGTACTTTATTTTGCCTCACTATAACATATTTTTGATATATTGTCAACAATAATGATTTTGTGTAAAAGGTGACGATCACCCAAACCGTCCCCTCGGTTGGGGGGCAGAAGCTGCCCGTGGGTTAAAAATAAAGGCGGGAGGTCCTTGCGGGCCTCTCGCCTTTTGATCCATGCTTACAGTATTGAAAGGTCGACCTCGGAAAGGTCGGTGAGCGTGCAGGAGTCGTTTTTGTCAAGCAGCCAGACCTTGCCGCCCTTGACACCGTGAACGGCTTCGTAAACGCCGTCGCAGTAGACAAGCGCCGCACCGTTTTCGCAGGCGATGCCGGAGTAGGGACGGTCCTTGACGGTATCGGTGAAGCGGTGCCAGTAGGGATCCTCAAAGTGGGGACAGTTGCAGTAGTGGAGGAGTCCGACACAGTCGATAAACATAAACGCGCCGTTCTCTCCGCAGTCGTCCCAGCCCTCGTCAAACCAGCACATAGCGCCCGAGCTGACGCCGCAGAGCACCTTGCCAAGCTCAAAGGCCTCACGCATGATCTCGGTAGCGCCGACGGCGTTCCAGGTGTCCATCAAAAACTTGAGATTGCCGCCGCTTGCAAAGATGATGTCGGCATCGAGGAGCTTTTGACGAAGCTCACCCTCGGCAAATTCGGTCTTTGACAGGGTCAGCGCCTCAAACGAGGAGCAGCCAAGCCCCATAAAGATGCCCTCCATCATGGGTACGGCATCGAGAGAGTCAAAGTTTGCCGTTGGCAGATATATCGCCCTTGGAGCGGCCTTGCCGCTGAGTGCCATTATACGTTCAAAAACGGGCATCATTTCGCCGTCGTCAAAGCCGCCGCCGCCGATAGCCACGATATTTCCCTTTTTCATAAAACCACTTCCTACCTTAAATACTCTGAAAATATTACCATAATCCGTGCTCTTTGTCAACCGAGGCAATATTGACGAAGGGTGGAGGCTCTGCTATAATATTTTTGTGATATCGGGGGTGAAAAAATGAAACTTTCAAAGCTGATGGGAGTGATTCTTTTGGCGAGTATTTCAATAGGTACACTTGCCGCCTGCGGCGGTGAAAGGGTAAAGACGGAAAGCCCGATCCTCGAGCAAAAGCTTATTGAGGGCCTACCCGTTTCGGCGCAGGATAATCCCGTCTTTGACCGCAGTATCTCCTTTGACGTCAGCCAAAACGCCCTCCCCTCTGTGCAGACCGGGTACAGCGGCGAGGAATTTGAGATAAAACGTGACGCCAACCACGGCGGAGGGCAGTTTATCCTCAAGCTCTTTACCGAGGGTCTTTCCCGTGCCGCCTACGGCGAGGAGTTTGCATATTTCCGTGACTACGTATACCAAAACGGCCTGTCGGTCGAGACCTGCGCCCACCTTGCAAAGCTGGTATTCACCTCGCCCTTGTTTGAGAGCTTTGCCCTTTCAAATAACGAGCGAAGCTTTGCCCTCTACCGTGCGCTTCTTTCAAGAGATCCCGTCGGGGAGGAGCTCGGAAGCGTTACGGAGAAGAATATTTCCAAAAAGATAGATGCGATCACGGCCTCCGAGGAGTTTGCCTCCCTTATGGAGGGTATGACCTTCGGCCCCTATTTTTGGGGAAGGAACAATACCGACGCCTACACCGGCACAAAGCTCATCACAGCCGAACAGTTTAGGACCCTGCTTGCCCAAAACACCGAGACCAAGACGGTCGTCTTGGAGCAGGGGACGCTCGTTTTGGTCGACAGCTGTATCGCCATTCCCGACGGCTACACGGTAAAGACCGAGGGAGACCCCGACCATTACACCAAATTTGCCCGCTTCCTCCGTGTGGGTGAGGCGGAGGGACATATCCTGCTTGTCACGGGGGATGTCAGCCTGCAAAATATATTCGTTGACGGAAACCGAAGCGGCACCAAGGTCGGTCTTGGCTGGAACATCGCAATAATCGGCAACAACACCACCGTCTGGGGCTGCCGCACGTCCGACTCGGCATCAAACGTCCACCTCATTTCCGAGCCCTATACCTCCGACGTCTACTACGGCCGCAACCTCATAACCTGCTACGCCACAAACCACGACGAGGCCTGGGCCGACGGGCTTGATATGTACGCCTCCAACGGTATAATGGAGTATAACCACGTCGTCGACGCCACCGACGGAGGTATAGTACTCTTCAGAAACACCGAGGCGACGCAGAATTCCATTATCCGCTATAACCTTGTCTGCAACGTCGGAAACAGCGCCTATGCGGGCATTGACTTTGAAAGCGTGGATACCGACGGAGGTCTTGCCGATTTCAGGGGTGCCATCGCCTACGGAAACGAGTTCTATACCGGCTACACCGCACATATGCACCTTGCCGTCACCCTTTCAAGCTACCCCTGGAGCAGTCTGTTCAACGCCATAGAGGGGCATTCCTTTGTAAACAACTACACCCCCGAGGGGACTTTTGTCAACACCGGGGGAGGTATCGTCGTAAACAACGTTATGAGCGCAAGAGTAGGGGGAAATCAGTTCCGATTCTTTATCGGGGACTGGACGGCGTGTGAAAGCGGACCAAGGCTCTACTCGGTCTCGCCCCTTACCTGCTTTTTCACCGACTGCCAGAGCGGATACAGCCGTGAGTCTGCCGAAGGCTTTATAGCGGTCGGCAGAGAGATCGAAAGACAGGAAAGCTATACCGTAAGGGAAGGCTTTGTATATGAGGATTTTGTCGCCGTTACGGAGGAATAAAGTTATGAAAATGAGAATGCCGTCCATACCCCTTATAACCGTCGACCCATATTTTTCGGTCTGGAGCATGGACCGTATAAACCGCAACGACACCCTGCATTGGACGGGTGCAAGAAACGCCATCGTCGGAAGGGTCAGCGTTGACGGACGTACCATGAGATTTCTCGGACGGTCGGGAGACCCCGAGATAGAACAGGTCTCGCTCGAGCTCGACGCCCTTACCACCACCGTTGTCTACCGCTGTGAGGAGATAGAGCTCAAGGCGGAGTTTACCTCCCCCATGCTTGCAGACGATCTTTACTACGCCTCCCGCCCCGTAAGCTACCTGAGGTTGAGCTATACCGTTCTTGACGGCAGGGAGCACGACGTTTCCGCCCAGCTCTCGGCAAGCGAGGAGCTCGTGCTCAACCGTGCGGGCGAGGGCAGAGCCTGGTCGGAGGAGGTCTTGCTCGATGGTGCTACCGCCGTAAAGATGGGCTCGGGCGAACAGAAGATACTCTGGCGAAGCGGTGACGACGTCCGCATCGACTGGGGATACCTCTACCTTGCGGCAGGGGGCGAGGCCCGTGTCGGAAACGAGGTCTTTGACGGATTGTACGCCGTCTACGCCGAGAAAAAGCTCGACCCCGACTGTCTTTTTGCCTTTGCGTATGACGATATCTACTGCCTTGAATACTTCGGAGAGAGGCTTGAGGCCTACTGGAAAAAGGATGGCAGGACCATCACGGACGCCATTTCCGAGGCAATAGCCGAATATGACGCTCTGAAGGCCCGTTGTGACCGTTTCTCTGCCGAGCTGACCGCCGTAGCCACCCAAAAGGGGGGCGAGAGGTACGCAGAGCTGCTCTCCCTTGCCTACCGTCAGGTCATGGCGGGCCACAAGCTTGCCGTCGATACCGAGGGCAACAATATATACGTCTCCAAGGAGTGCTTCTCAAACGGCTGCGCCGCCACAGTCGACGTGACCTATCCCTCCGCACCGATGTACCTCTATTACAACACCGAGCTTTTAAAGGCGATGCTCCGCCCCATATTCCGCTACGCCAAAAGCGGCAGGTGGGCACACCCCTTCGCCCCGCACGACGTCGGCACCTACCCCCTTGTAAACGGGCAGGCCTACAACCCCGACGATCTGTCGGGTCAGATGCCCGTCGAGGAGTGCGGAAATATGATAGTCCTCGTCTCGGCAATATGCGAGCGTGAGGGAAGCTGTGAGTTCGCCGCCGAAAACCTCGACCTGCTCGATACCTGGAGCGACTACCTCGTAAAATACGGTCTCGACCCCGAAAATCAGCTCTGCACCGACGATTTCGCAGGCCACCTTGCCCACAACTGCAACCTTTCGATAAAGGCAATAATGGGTCTTTGCGGATATTCCCGCATCCTCTCGGGGCTTGGACAGACCGAAAAAGCCGACAGATTTTCAAGCCTTGCAAGGGAGTACGCCTCAAGCTTTATCGAGCGTGCCGCCAACCCCGACGGAAGCTTCCGCCTTGCCTACGACCGAGAGGGGAGCTTCAGCCTTAAGTACAACGCCGTCTGGGACAAGCTCTGGAAGACCGAGCTCTTCCCCGAGCATTTCTACAAGGGCGAGTTCGTCCGCTACCGCAAGGAGGCACTGCCCTACGGCGTACCGCTTGACGACCGTGAGAAATACACCAAATCCGACTGGGAGCTTTGGGTCGGCTGTATGGGCGAAAAAGAGGACTTCGAGTTTATGGTCGACCTCCTTTACAGATTCTACGACGTCACCCGTGACCGTGTGCCGATGTCCGACTGGTACTATACCGACACCGCCCAGCACCGCTATTTCCGCCACCGCACCGTCATGGGCGGACTCTTTTTGAAGCTCCTTTTTGACTGAAATACTGCCGCATAGGGGGAATTTTGATGGTAACAAGGATAAAAAATGCGGTCTTTGTGACCGATAGGCTTGTCACAGACAGATATCTCTATCTCAAAAACGGCCGCATCGCCGCATTTACAAGCCGTGAGCTTGGATTTGACGAGGACTACGATGCGGGTGGGCTCTACGCCGCTCCCGGCTTTATCGACATCCACCTCCACGGCGGCGGGGGCTGCGACTTTGCCGACGGCGAGGTGGGCGACATCCTTGCCGCCGCCAAGGCACACGCCGCCCACGGCACCGCCGTGCTCTACCCGACCTGCGCCTCGGCATCCTTTGAGGATACCCTCAAATTTGTCAAAAACGTCACCCTCGCCATGGAGCAGAATGCTCCCGGCAAGCCCTATATCGCAGGAGCCCACCTCGAGGGTCCCTACTTCTGCGACGGTATGCGAGGGGCGCAAAACCCCGACTATATAAAATCGCCCGATCCCGAGGAGTATACCGCCCTTTGCGATGGGGGAAATGTCAGCCGCATAAGCTTTGCACCCGAGCTTGAGGGCTCGGATAGGCTCTGCGAATTTCTCTCGGAGCGGGGGATAGTCGCCGCCTACGGACACACCGAGGCGGTATACTCCGAGCTCAAGCCGATGATAGAGCGGGGCTGCCGCCTCGCTACCCACCTCTATTCGGGTATGAACGGTGTCACCCGCCGTGAGGGCCTGCGGAGGCTCGGCGGTGTGGAAACGGCCTACCTTGAGGACAGCGTCACCGTCGAGGCCATCGCAGACGGCATCCACCTGCCGCCCGAGCTGCTTCGGCTTATCTACCGCATCAAGGGTGCCGACAGAATATGCCTCGTGACCGACTCCATGCGTGCCGCCGGGGTCGAGGGCGAGGGTCCCTCGGTGCTCGGCCCGAGGAAGGACGGGGTAGACTGCTACGTCAAAAACGGCGTCGCCTACCTTCCCGATATGACCGCCTTTGCAGGCAGTATCGCCACCGCCGACCGACTGCTTCGCACCGTATACAAGCAGGCTGACGTTCCCCTTGCCGCCGCCGTTAAGATGCTCACCGCCACCCCCGCACGGGTGATGGGGCTTGCCGACCGAGGAAGCTTTAAGCGTGGCAACGCCGCCGACGTGGTCATTTTCGACGAAAACATCAATATAAAAGCCCTCTTTTTGCAGGGCAAACAGTTTTGAAAGGGGTAAATTTATGGAAATCAGGATATGTAAGACTGCCGACGAGCTCGGCCAAAGCGCCGCCGCTCATATCGCCGTACTGCTTCAGGAGGCTATCGCAAAGCAGGGCTATGCAAGACTGCTCCTCTCAACGGGAATGTCCCAGTTTGAGACCCTCGCCGCTCTGGTAAAGGAGACGGACGTCGACTGGACCAAGGTCGAAATGTTCCACCTCGACGAATACGTCGGTCTGGACGAAAGCCACCCCGCAAGCTTCCGCAAATACCTCAAAGAGCGCTTTACCTCCCTTTTGCCCCTCGCGGCGGCTCACTTTGTCGAGGGGACGAAGGAAAACATCGCCCATCTCACCGAGGAGATCCGCAAAAAGCCCATCGACGTCGGCGTAGTCGGCATCGGTGAGAACGGACATATCGCCTTTAACGATCCTCCCGCCGACTTTGATACCAAGGAAGCCTACATCATCGTCGACCTCGACGAGCGCTGCAAGCGTCAGCAGATGGGCGAGGGCTGGTTTGCCACCCTTGACGATGTCCCCCGTCAGGCCGTATCCATGACCCCCTACCAGATAATGCAGTGCAAAAAGATAGTCACCTGTGTCCCCCACGCGGTCAAGGCCGAAGCCATCGAGCGTACGCTCCACACCGACGGTGTTACCAACCTCATCCCCGCCACCCTTTTAAAGACCCACCCCGACTGGGTGCTCTATCTCGATACCAACAGTGCATCGGGAATATTGAAGTAAACCGCGCTTTCAGAGTATGGAATGAATAGGTGGATTCCTTTGATGTCGACAAGCCGGCAGAGACACTGCATGAAATCGGCTGTGGGTATTATATCATAACCGTGTAAAATTTATTTTAGGAGGAATGCCCCGTGAAAAAATACCTTGCGATAGTTTTGCTCCTTTTTTCCCTGCTGTTGACAGCCTGCGGCGGCGCATCCCCGAAAACGGCGGGGCGTGAGCTTACCGAGGTTGACGGTCTGCCCGAGTTTTACACAGAAGAACCCCGTGAAGTTGCCAAGTGGGACTACTACGACACCTCGCTTATGCGGTACGGTCAGTTCAAGGGCGGCTGGCTCTTTGAAGACGGCAGGAAGATAGCCTTTTACCTGGTAACCGTCGCGGCCGGCAACCGTTACTACGACATCTGCGTCGACGACGGCGAGGGTTGGTATATCTTCAACTCCTCGGTGGTAAACAACGAGGGTAGGGAGCTTTGGTACGACGGTGTCCCGTCGGTAGGTCAATTCGACGGAATACTGTTCTCGACAGAAAAGCTCGGCGTGATATACGACCACGGGCAGTTTCTCTCGGACAGACAGGCCTTTTACACCCGTGACGGCGGTCTGACCTGGTCTCCCTGCTTCCTTGACGAGGATGAATACAAAAAGTTCACGGGAGAGGACTTTTATATGGACGGTTTTCGTCTTGACGCCGCCGTTGAGGGAGAAAACATCCGCCTTACGGCTACGGGAACGGTAGACGGAGAGTCCCGCACACGGGAGATACTCCTGACCCCGACGGGAATGACCTACCTCTGGCCGAACAACTAAATCATAACGAAGAGACCCGATAGGAAACGATCCTGTCGGGTCTCTTTGCAAAAAACGGGCTTGACGGAGAGTTTTTATGGTGGTAAACTTAATAAAAGCGCATCCGAAAAGGAAGATGAATATGATAGCATACGAAAACATAAAAAAGATCGTTGCCGAGGCCAAGCCCTCGATGGCGTGGGACGGTAAAGAGGATTTCGGAGCGTGGCAGACCCGTGCAAGGGCCAAGCTCTGCGAGCTTGTCGGCCTTGACAAGATGATTCCCTGCGAGCCCGAGTACACCGAGGAGTGGACCCACAAGGAAGAGGGCTTTACCGAGACACGTTTCCAAATACAGACCGAGCCCGGTTACTTCGTACCCTGCCACATCCTCGTCCCCGACGGGGCAAAGCGCCCCGAAAAGACCTTTATCTGTCTGCAGGGACACACCAAGGGTATGCACGTCTCGATGAATCGGACGCTGTTTGAGGGGGAGGACGTAAGCGACCGTGAGGACGACGAGTTCTGCCTGCGAGCCGTCCGTGAGGGCTACGTCGCCGTCGCACTTGAGCAGAGAAACTTCGGTGAGCGGGGCGGTACACCCGGCGGCCCCGACTGCTACGCCGAGTCGGTGACCAACCTCCTTATCGGCCGCTGTACCATCGGCGAGAGGGTCTGGGACGTTATGAGGCTGATAGACCTGCTCCTTGAGCGGTACGCCGACACCGTCGACAGGGACAATATCTACATCATGGGCAACTCGGGCGGCGGCACCGCCACGACCTATGCGGCCGCCATCGACCTGCGTATAGCGGGTGCGATCCCCTCCTGCGCCGTCTGCTCCTTTGCAAGCTCCATCGGAGCGATGCACCATTGCGCCTGCAACTACGTGCCAAGGGTGCTTGAATACTTCGATATGGGCGAGCTGATAAGCCTGATAGCGCCGAGAAAGCTGGTTGTGGTAAACGGCGAAAAGGACAATATATTCCCCATCGGGGGAGCATACGAGGTCGTAGCGGTGGGCAAAAAAGCCTACGCCGCCGCAGGCGTTCCCGAGCGCATCGCCCACGTCGTCGGCCCCGAGGGCCACCGCTTCTACGCAAACATCGCCTACGAGGCATTCAAAAAGATGTAAGATAAAAAGACTCGGATATTTCCGAGTCTTTTTTATGCTGTTGGGATATTAATTACGAATTTATCGCTCGATACGGCGTATTCGAGGATGGAGTAGGGCGTAGGGTCGTGACATCCTTCGGCGTAGAGAATGATGCCGTCGCTGATGTCGACGAGCGCCTTTATGCGTGCAAGGGTAGAGCCGGTCTGCTCCTTAATGCAGATGCAATCCTCGTATTCACGTCCGTTAATGATAAGACCGTTATTACCGTACTGCTTTTCACCGAAGTGACAGAATACACGCTTGATGTCAAGGTCGGGACGGAGCTTTTTTGCCGCAGTTACGGCGTTATATACCGTGCGATCAAAGACTGTTTCGTCGCAGAAATAGAAGGTACGGCAGTTGTTCGTTGCCGCATACAGTACCTCAAGAGCTGCACTCTTGTAAAGCTCGGGGTCTATCACAAGGTCACGGCTGCCGAAAAAGCAACAGCTTTTTATTTCTTCTATGGTCATAAAATAAGTGCCACCCCTTACGAGATGGCACTGTAGAAAATACCTCTCGCGTAGTTGTCACACTAACACAGCATCTAATACCCATGAATACGGGAAACCCCTTTTTCAACGGACACGAAATACCTTGCGATACGGTATATCTCTACCGAAAGATAGAGTGTCCGTAAAAATGAGCATAATACACCCGCTGGGTACATATTAGGTTGTGTTAATGTGACTTAGTTATTATATCACCTTATTTTAATTTTATCAACATAAAATAAAAAATTCGCCTCGGAAAATTTCCGAGGCGGGATTTTTTATTCTTCGTCGAGATGAGCTTCGGCCTCTGCCTGCAGAGCAGGATCGTAGGAAAGCAGAGGAGCGACGTCCTTTTTGTGTATCCTGCGGTCGACGTAGTTTGAGGTGATCTTGATGACCAGCGGCAGGAGGGTGATAACGCCGATGAGGTTGGGTATCATCATAAGACCGTTGAAGGTGTCCGAAAGGTCCCAGGCAAGACCGCCGTCGATGATAGCACCCATGACGATCATAAGCACGAAGATGACCTTGTAGACCTTGACGCCCTTTGCGCCGAAGAGGTACTCGGTTGCCTTGGAGCCGTACTGCGACCAGCCAAGGACGGTGGTAAAGGCAAAAAAGAGCATTGCGATGGCGATAAACCATGTGCCAACGACGCCAAACTGCTGCCCAAAGGCCTGGGAGACGAGGGTGTCGCCGTTTATGCCGGCCATGGGTGCGCCGCTTGCAAGGTCGATATATCCGGTGGAAAGGACGACCACGGCGGTCATGGTGCAGACCACGAAGGTGTCAAAAAAGACCTCGAAGATGCCCCACATACCCTGCTTGACGGGCTCCTTGACGTTGGAGGAGGAGTGGACCATGACCGACGAGCCAAGGCCTGCCTCGTTGGAGAAGACGCCTCTCTTGAAGCCCTGGGTCATGGTCATCTTTATCAGTACGCCGATGCCGCCGCCGAGGAAGGCCGCAGGGGTGAAGGCGTACTTAAAGATGGAGGTAAACATTGCTCCGACGCTTCCGATGTTAAAGCCGAAGATGATAAGTGAGCCGATGACGTATACCACAGCCATAAAGGGTACGACTACCTCGGCAAACCTTGCGATACGGCGCAGGCCGCCGATGATGATAAGTGCGGCGACGACGAGAAGGGCAAGACCGATAATAAGGTGGATGATGCTTATCTCGGTGCCGGGGATGGTGCCGAGGCTTACCTTGGAGAAGAAGGCAGAGTCCATATTGAGGACTATCTTGTTTATCTGGGTCATATTGCCGATACCGAAGGAGGCAAGCATTGCAAGACAGGCAAATATCACCGCAAGGGCGCTTGCGACGGGCTTGAGCCATTTTTTGCCGTAGACCTTTCCCAGACCGTCCTTAAGATAGTACATCGGGCCGCCCGACCACTCACCGTTTTCGTTCTTGCGGCGGAAGTAGATGCCAAGCAGGTTTTCCGAGAAGTTGGTCATCATTCCGAAGAATGCGGCGACCCACATCCAGAATACCGCACCCGGGCCGCCGGTGACGATGGCGGCGGATACGCCTGCGATGTTGCCCGTACCGATGGTGGCCGCAAGGGCGGCGCAGAGGGCCTGAAACTGGGAGATGCTCTTTTTGTCGGTGAGCTTGGTGGAGCTGCTGTCCTTTTTGAATATGCTTGCGATGGTCTGCTTCCACCAGTGGCCTATGCGGGAGATCTGAAAGACCTTGGTACAAAGGGTGAGCACCACACCCGTACCTATAAGGAGTATGAGTCCCGGCAGACCCCATACTGCCTTGTTGATAACGCCGTTTACCGACGCTACGCTGTCAAAAAATGCGTCCATAGCTTTCCTCCGAAATAAAAATTGACCGAGCGGATATTACGCTCGGTCAAAACAATACCATCATGTGGCTTGACTTTGTCCTTTTGCCTGAGAGTTTGGCGTGTTAACGCTTGCACCTTCGGCCCTCGGTCTGCCCGAGCGTCTCCAAAGCTCTGTCGGTGTTCAGTCCTCATCCCTTTGGGACACCTGAGAGCGTTACTCCTTCGGCTGTGACGACACAATTTCCTGAACACGTCATACAGATTATGAAATTATTGCGTATTATACCACGAAATTATCGCCTTGTCAACCTATTTGGTCAAAATTCGATCCTTACGTGGCCACTGTGGGGGAGATAGTGCTTTTTGCAGCAGCGCATATCGCTTATCCAGCCTCGTACGACTACCGTGCGGTAGGGGCCGGTATCGTATGCCGATGCAAGCATGTGTAGGGTAGACATATCTTTCTCCTTTGTGTTGTCTGCTTACTTTATAAATACGGTGTACTGGATCTGGCCGTTGCCGTCGGTATGGGTGTTGAGAACCACCGTCACCCCGGGGAAGCTCTTGCCGACCGATGCGGCGACCGAGTCGGCGGTAAAGCGCAAATTCTCGGTAGTGATGACGACAAAGAAGTCCTTTTTCAGACCGCACCCCTTAATTGCGCTGAAAAGAGCATCCAGCTCGGCATTGGAGGCAATGTGTCCGTCGACCCTTGCGCCCGGGACGTCGGCCTTTCCAAGCGGATAGGCAACGTAGGCAGACCTTATACCGTCGATCTCCGAGGGCTCGGTGCGGTCGGGGAAGGAGTTGGCAAAGTAGTCAAGGTCGGTCAAAAAGCCCTGATAGGAGGTCCAGGAGACGCTTCCGCCCAAAAGCCTGCCAAGGTCGGAGGACTCCTTTTCCATCATTATGCCGAAGGTCGCACAGAAGGTGTACCACTGCGAGTCGAGACGTACGGCGTTCCAGGCGTGTCCGCCGGAGCTGCCATAGCCCTGTATCATCACGCAGGGGATCCCTTCGATACTGCTAAGCACCACCGCCGCCTTTGCGATGCCCTCGCAGACGGCACGTCCCTCCTCAAACACACCCTCAAGGTAGTTCGAGGCGTAGAATTGGCGTATTCCGCCCTCGGAGAGGACGTCGTTGTCATAGCGGACGGTCTCGCAGAGCCAATCGTAGATGGCTCGGAGCTTTTGCATATCGTTCATATCCTCGGTGATGATATCCCTGAGGACGTCCTTTGCACGGTTGAATATCCACTCTGCCTTGCTGTCCTCAAGGGGAAACTTGGGGAGATATCCCTTCTCAAGCACAGCCCAGAGCTGCTCGGAGGTGGTTACGGGAAGGCTTCCCTTGTTGTCCTTGCAGAGGGGGAAGTCCTCAAAGTCCTCCCCTCTGCGGTGGGAGGAGGCAGCGATGGCCGCACTGCGAAGGACTGTGGCGGCGTTTATCCACTTTGTGTAGCTGTTTGCCGCACTCTCACGGACATAGCTCTGCCCCGTTCCGTCGGGATAGTATTCGGGGGTAAAGGAGATGGTCTGGTTTTTGAGCGTATCGCCGATACTGCCCGCAGAGGAATAGGCTATGCTCGGTCCGACACATTCGATGAGGTGGTCGTCAAGGAGCTCCGAACGGGAGATGGGGGAGGCAAGGTCAAAGGTTATTTCGATGCACCCGTATTTCTCGCCTGAGGCGGTGAGCCAATGGCGGTAAAACTCCTCAAGGCTTGTGACGGTGGCAGAGTAGGTGTCTGCCCTTGCTTCAACGCCGTATCCGCTTTGAAGCTCCTTGCGGACGGTAACGGCAATAGAGGCGCTCTTGCTTCCAAGCCTTGCCCTGAGCTCGGTCTGTCCGTAGGCAAGCCCCAGGATGCTTCCGTTTTCTACTTTGGCAATACTGCCGTCGGTCAGCTCAAAGCTGACGTCAAGCCCGCTGTTTGCAATGGCAGGGACGTACTGCAGGGGGATGGCAAGCTCGGTGCCTACGTCAAGGATGAGCCTGTCCTCCGAAAAGGCAACGTCTGTTGCCTTGATCTCCTCGAGAAGCGAGACCGTCAGCTCCCGTGAGGCAGTTACACCGTTTACCGCCGTGGCGGTAACGGTGAGAGTGCCCTCTTTAAGCGCCTTGAGGCGGCCAAAGCGGTCGACGGTTGCGATCTCGGGGTCGCTGACAGAGAAGGTAAGTAGCTTTTGCGAGGGTGCGGTCCCCTCTTCAAACTCGCCCGCGAGGCGGTATACTCCGCCGAGGTTTATCTCGTCGTTGCAGCCGACCAGGGCAAGGGACTCGGATGCGCTTCCGCCGTTTGAGAGGCTAACGTCATCGCTGAGCATCTGGATATACATCTTCGTTCCGGTACTGCTTATGTAGGCAACGTGTCCGCAAACCGTGACCCGCTGTCCTGTAAATCCGTCGAGCGAAAGGTTACTGCGAAGGCCTATCTGCAGATCGTCAAGACCGTCGATGATGACGTTTGTATAGTTGCCGCTTCTTACAAGCTCTCCCTCGATCTCGGCATAGAAGCACTCTATGTGTGGCATCTCCGAAAGGAGAGAGATAAGCTCGGCGTCAAGATACAGCGGCTGACGCTCGGAAAGCTCGCATGCAGGCTCTATCGACCTTACCGAAACGTTGGTCATTTCGTAGGTGCGTCCGTATATCTTGGCGGTTCCCGACAGACTGTACCATTTTCCGAGGGTGACGCCGGGGTTGCTCTGGTAGACGTAGACACATCCGGTCTCATCACGGAGGACAAAACCGTTGGAGGTAAGCTCTTCAACGACACCCCGCAGGGTATATGCGCCCTCGCCGGAGATCTCTCCGACGTAGGAAAAATCACGCCTATCTTCGTCGGCCGAGGCGGATGTACCCCCTGCGGTGGTCGCCTTGGTAGTCGAGCTCGCCGTTGTCTCCTCCGAGGGGGACTTCGTCGAACCGCAGGACACAGTTGACAGAATGATAAAAACTATAAGAAAAAAGGATAACAGGCGTTTCATAGCGTATACTCCTTTCAACATTTTCGTTTTTATTGTAATACCGCAGATTAAAAAAGTCAAGAAAAAAGACACCCTCGGGGGTGCCTTTGTGTGTTTTTGAAACATTTTACGGAATAACGATGCAGCCGCCGACCTCGAGAAGAAAGTCGCCGCTCTTGAGGATGGCCGCAACGTCGGCAGGGGTCTTGGGCTCGAGGGCCGAAAGCATTGCCGAAAGCCCCTCGTCACCGTAGTCGTGGTAGTCGGTGCCTGCGGTGAGTATCTTGCCCTCGGAGCGGGCGATGCGTGCGGCACGGGCGACCTTGGAGTTGTGCTTGGGATGGATGTTAAATGCCTCAACGCCGTCAAAAAGGGCAAAATCGGCGTGGTCTGTGCCCGGACGGAAGGGGTGGGCGTGGTTAAAGAAGCAGCCGCGGGCACGGTAGATGCGGGAAAATTCCTCGACGCTCCTGCCCAGGTTTTCAAACAGCTCGGGGATGTCCTCGGGGTCAAGACCGTAGAGAAGGTAGTGGTTATCGCAGCCCGGCAGACAGACCTCCGCACCGAGGATGACGTTGATGCCGATCTCGTCGCCGACGGCCTTGGCCTCGAAGTAGTCGCCAAGCCAGAATTCGGGGGTACAGCCCATACCGAGGTCGAGGTGGTTGGTCAGGCAGACGGCGGTGTATCCAAGCTCCTTGTAGAGCTCTGCAAGCTTTCTCGGAGCGACCTCACTGCAGTCGCTGACGGGGTTTGTGTGGGCATGAAGCTCGGTCTTGTAGGGATAGGCCTTGCGTATGGCGGCGGTTATATTGTTTATCGTTTCACTCATAATATCAACTGCTTTCGTCAGGTTTACGGAGGCTATTATACTACGTTACGGTAAAAAGTGCAAGAAGGAAGAAGGAAAATGGAGGGGCTCTGACAGCCATTCAGGCTGTCATTCACTCCCCGCCGTTCAAATCAGTTTTCAATACCAAAACAAAAAAGGCATCCCTTTGGGTGCCTACCGTAAAGCAGGTGCGCCAATGTGTTTCCTACTTATGGTTGGAGGAAAAAGTGTCTATCAAACCAATAAGTTATTGCTTTTTGCTTGCATAAATACTATAATTCAATCATAGCTACATAAAAAACTATGGAAGTATGTTTAAAATGATAAAGATAAGTGAAAATATTGCCGCTTTACGTAAGTCAGCGGGAATCACGCAAGAGGATCTTGCTAATAGACTGAATGTATCAAATCAAGCGGTATCAAAATGGGAGGCTGGAAAATGTTGCCCAGATATAGAAATTCTTCCCGAGTTGGCTACTTTTTTCGGAGTTTCTATCGATGAATTATTATTAGGTGAATGTCTGATTCAGACGAAGTTGTGTGATAAAACAAATGATCCCTTGATTTTAAGTGCAATTAAAACAGCTCAAACTAAAAAATACATATCCACATCTATTTTACAGCGCTCTTTAAATATTGGATACGCTACTGCCAAAAGAGTCATTGAGGATATGTGTAAGTGTGGATATCTAAAAAAAGACACAACTGCTCCATATGATAGATATTTGTATGCAGAGAATATTGAATCAAATAGTTGAAATTTAAATATTTTTGCTTTTGTGACCACAAAAGCAGTGCTTGTCAGGAAAAGAAGACGGACTTTTGGGGCGCACAAACCAACGGCTCCCTTGTGTAAAGGGAGCTGACGCCGCAGGCGGCTGATGATATACACCTTCGGTGATGATATGCCATTGCTTTCGCAATGGATAAAAAAGAACGAAGCAATGCTTCGTTCTTTTTTGGTGCCGCTGGCCGGGATCTGCCGCAGTTTCGCAGAGCGAACCTGCAGTAGTTTTGCTTCGCAAAACTACCGACTCGGGCCTCGTGCCTTTTGCAGTATTGCAAAAGGCGATCGTTACAAATCCGTTTTCAATACCAAAAGCAAAAGGACACCCTTTGGGTGTCCCTTGCTTTTGGTGCCGCTGGCCGGGATTTGCCGCAGTTTCGCAGAGCGAACCTGCAGTAGTTTTGCTTCGCAAAACTACCGACTTGGGCCTCGTGCCTTTTGCAGTATTGCAAAAGGCGACCGTTACAAATCCATATCAATACCAAAACAAAAAAGGCATCCCTTGGACGCCCTTTTGTTTTGGTGCCGCTGGCCGGATTTGCCCCTCCTGCGGGAGGGACCTCGACGGGGCAAAACACCATTCAGGTGTTTTGCTTGGACCCGTCGTTCAAATCCATATCAATACCAAAAGCAAAAGGACACCCTTTGGGTGTCCCTTGCTTTTGGTGCCGCTGGCCGGATTTGCCGCCTTTGCGAAGGCGGCCTCGGAAGGGAAAAATACCATTCAGGTATTTTTCTTGGACCTTCCGTTCAAATCCGTTTCCAATACCAAAACAAAAAAGGCATCCTTTGGATGCCCTTTTGTTTTGGTGCCGCTGGCCGGATTTGAACCGGCACGGTATCACTACCCGCGGATTTTAAGTCCGCTACGTCTGCCGATTTCGTCACAGCGGCATTACCCGGATATAATAGCATATCGTACCCGGGAAGTCAAGAAATTATCTGTAAATAACTTTTTTTATCGACTTCTTGCCGCGGCGGACCATAACGCCTGCGGAAAGCTCGTCGGAGGAGAGGGTCTTTTTGATGTCGGTGACCTTTTGGTCGGCTATGGCAACGCCGCCCTGCTCGACGGCACGTCTTGCCTCCGACTTGGAGGGGACGAGTCCTGCCTTGACAAGGAGGGTCAGAAGGTCGATAGAGCCGTCGGTCATATCCTCGGCGGTCAGCTCGACGGCGGGGATCTGGTCGGCGTTTCCGCCTGCGGAGAAGACTGCCCTTGCGGCGGCCTGGGCCTTGTCGGCCTCCTCTTGGCCGTGGACGAGCTTGGTCAGCTCGTAGGCGAGGATCTCCTTTGCGGTGTTGAGCTCTGCGCCCTCCCAGGAATCCATCCTGTCGATCTCCTCAAGGGGGAGGAAGGTCAGCATTCTGATGCACTTGAGCACGTCGGCGTCACCGACGTTGCGCCAGTACTGGTAGAAGTCGTAGGGAGAGGTCTTTTCGGGGTCGAGCCATACAGCACCAGAGGCGGTCTTGCCCATCTTCTTGCCCTCGGAGTTGAGAAGGAGGGTGATGGTCATGGCGTAGGCGTCCTTGCCAAGCTTCTTGCGGATGAGCTCGGTGCCGCCCAGCATGTTCGACCACTGGTCGTCGCCGCCGAACTGCATATTGCAGCCGTAGTTCTGGAAGAGATGATAGAAGTCGTAGGACTGCATTATCATGTAGTTGAACTCAAGGAAGGAAAGACCCTTTTCCATCCTCTGCTTGTAGCACTCTGCGGCGAGCATCTTGTTGACCGAGAAGCAGGCGCCTACGTCACGGAGCATCTCGATGTAGTTGAGGTCAAGCAGCCAGTCGGCGTTGTTGACCATGATGGCCTTGTCGGGACCGAATTCGATAAACCTCTCCATCTGCTTGCGGAAGCAGTCGCAGTTGTGTTGGATGGTCTCGGGGGTCATCATCGAGCGCATATCGGTCCTGCCCGAGGGGTCGCCGATGTAGCCCGTACCGCCGCCGATGAGCACGACGGGGCGGTTGCCCGCCATCTGCAGACGCTTCATAAGGCAGAGAGCCATAAAATGTCCTACGTGCAGGGAGTCGGCCGTGGGGTCGAAGCCTATATAGAAGGTCGCCTTTCCGGCGTTTACAAGCTCTCTTATTTCATTTTCGTCGGTGACCTGCTTGACAAGTCCGCGCGCTTGAAGTTCTTCGTAGATCTTCATTGTTATTCTCCTTTTGAAAATAGTATATCCGTAATCGCGGCAATAAAAAAGCCCTGCGCCGTTTGGCGCAAGGACGGAAATACCGCGGTACCACCCTGCTTTGCCGCACGAATACCGCACGACCGCTTGTGCCCCGTTAACGCCGGGGAGACGTTCCGCCTTTTGAGACGGACGGCTCGGGAGTGTATTGGCCCGACGACCGTTTCCGCGCCTCTCATCAGCCGGCAGCTTTCTGTGGTCGTACCGTACGGGTTACTTGTCTCCGTCATCGCTTTTGTGATGTTACAAGACATTATAATATATTTTTTTGGGTCTGTCAAGCGCAAAAGGTTGCACCCTGCGCCTTTTTGTAGTAAAATTACCTCATAATACAAAAGGAGGCGCTCTTGCGCTTATGTCCGCAGACAAACAACAGACAAAATTCGAGCTTATGACCACTACCCCCGTCGGGCGGCTGATAGGCCGTCTGGCAGTTCCGTGCATAGCAAGCATGCTGGTCACTTCAATATACAACATGGCCGACACCTTCTTTGTCGGTATGCTCAAAAGCAACGCCGCCACGGGCGCCGTAGGCGTCGTTTTTTCAATGATGGCGATAATCCAGGCCACCGGCTTTTTCTTCGGACACGGCAGCGGAAACTACATATCAAGAATGCTTGGCAGACAGGACACCGAGGAGTGCTCCCGCATGGCCGCCACGGGCTTTGTGCTCTCGCTTCTCGCAGGCGGGGTGATATGCGTCCTCGGCCTTATCTTCCTTGAGCCGCTTGCCTATCTGCTTGGTTCGACCGATACGATCCTTCCCTACACAAAGCAATACCTCAGCATAATCCTCGTGGGCGCACCCTGGATGATAGGGTCATTCGTGCTCAATAACCAGTTAAGATACCAGGGAAGCGCACATTACGGTATGGTCGGTATCATATCGGGTGCCATACTCAATATCGCCCTCGACCCGCTGTTTATCTTCGCCTTGGATATGGGTGTTGCGGGCGCAGGTCTTGCGACGGTAATAAGCCAGTTTGTAAGCTTTTGCATACTCCTTGCCGGCTGTAAGAGGGGCGGCAACATCTCCATCCGCATCTCCAAGACCAAGATAAATAAATTCTACTCGGTGATGATAATCAGAGGCGGACTTCCCTCCCTTGCAAGGCAGGGACTTGCCTCGGTCGCCACCATCTGCCTCAACCACGCCGCAGGGGTACACGGCGACGCCGCCATTGCCGCCCTTGGGGTCGTGCAGAGGATAATGATGTTCGGAGCCTCGGCCGTCATCGGCTTTGGGCAGGGCTTCCAGCCCGTCTGCGGCTTTAACTTCGGAGCGGGGCTTTACGACCGTGTAAAGCAGGGCTTTTTCTTCTGTGTGAAGGTCTGCCTTGGATTTTTGCTCGCCGTGAGCATTGCGGGATTTATCTTTGCCGACGGGATCATCGCCCTTTTCAGGGACGACCCCGAGGTCGTCGACATCGGCTCACGAGCCCTTCGCTATCAGCTTCTTACCTTCCCGACCCAAAGCTGGGTCATAATGTCCAATATGGCCGCACAAAGCGTCGGCAGGACGGTACCTGCCACCTTCCTTGCCGCCGCAAGACAGGGCGTGTTCTTTATCCCCCTTGTCTGGATACTCTCCGGGCTTTTCGGTCTGACGGGCATACTCCTTACCCAGACCGTCTCCGACGTGTTCACCCTTATCTGCGCCATTCCCATCCAGCTGTACCTGCTTCGCACCATTGCCGACCCTAAAAAGCTCGCGCTTACCGTAAAAACGGAGGAAGACTGATGCTTGAGATACTTTCACCCGTAGGTGACAGGGATACCCTCGAGGCCGCCGTGCGCTCGGGTGCGGATGCGGTATATATGGGTATGCGTGAGTTCAACGCCCGCCGTAACGCCAAAAATTTTGACAGAGAGGGCTTTGCCGAGGCTGTGGCATACTGCCGAGTGAGGGGGGTCAGGGTCTATCTTACCCTCAACACCCTCCTTTCCGACCGTGAGCTCGGCTCGGCCGTCGATACTGCCGCCTTTGCAAGGGTGTGCGGGGTCGACGGTGTTATCGTCCAGGACCTCGGCCTTGCCGCACTCCTGCGTAAGACCCTTCCCGACCTTCCCCTTCATGCCTCCACCCAGCTGACCGTCCACTCACCCTCCGCACTTCCCGTTCTCAAGGCGCTCGGCTTTGAGCAGGTGGTGGTCTCAAGGGAGATGAGCAAGCCCGAGCTTGCCGAGTTTTGCAGGAAAGCGGGCGAGCTTGATATACGTGTAGAGGCGTTTGTCCACGGTGCGCTTTGTATGTCGATGTCGGGACAGTGCTATATGAGCGCCTTTCTCGGCGGACGGAGCGGAAACCGAGGCCTCTGTGCAGGTCCCTGCCGTCTGCCCTTTACCGTCAAGGGAGGGACGGGCTTTGACCTGAGCCTAAAGGACCTCAGTCTCGTTGGGTATATATCCGAGCTTGAGGAGATGGGGGTGTCCTGCCTTAAGATAGAGGGTCGGATGAAGACCCCCGAATACGTCGCCGCCGCCACCGCCGTGTGCAGAAGGACTGCCGACGGCGAGGACTGCTCTGATATAAAGGAGATACTTGCAGGTGTCTTTTCAAGGGGCGGCTTTACCGACGGCTACTACCGCCAAAGGCTGGGTAGAAATATGTTCGGGGTGCGCTCAAGCACCGACCTTGCCGCCACCGCCGAGGTCTCTTCGGGTCTGCACGCCCTTTACCGCCGTGAGAGGCAGAGCGTCGGACTCAGGGCGACCCTTCGCATAGGCGAGCTTGCCGAGCTTACCGTCTCCGACGGGGCAAACACCGTCACAAAAACCGCCCCCTCTGCCGAGGGTGAGCTAAAGACTGAGGAACTTCGGGCAAGGCTTTGCCGTACGGGCGGCACACCCTATTATTTTGAAAGACTCGATATAGATGCCGCAAAGGGCAGAAGCATTCCGTTTTCGGAGGCCGCCGCCCTTCGAAAAAGCGCACTTGAGGCGCTCTCCGAGCTTCGCTCTGTCGGCAGAAAACCCGTCAATACAGACCTTGTCCTGCCAAAATATCCCCCCCGAAGGGGCAAAACACCCCTTCTTATAGGACGTTTTGCCTCGGTCGAGCAGATGTGCGGCGATCTCTCGGGGCTTTCGGGCATCGTTTTGCCGCTTGAGGAGGTCGAAAGGCTTCCAAAGACCGACCTGCCGCTCGCCGTAGAGATCCCGAGGGGAATGTCAAACGAGGGCCGCATCAAAGAGCTTCTTTCCAAGGCCTCGCAATACGGTGTAAAATGGGCGGTCTGCGGAAATATCGCCGCAGTGGAGCTTGCAAAAGGGGCAGGACTTCGACCCGTGGGCGATTTTTCGATGAATATATTCAATTCCGCCGCCGTAAGGACGGCGCATGAGCTGGGACTTGAGGCGCTTACCGCCTCGGTAGAGCTTCGTGCATCGGAGATGTCCGCCCTCGGCTCGGATATACCCCTCGGTGCGGTGGTCTACGGACGTCTGCCGCTGATGCTTACGAGAAACTGTCCCATCAAAAACGGGCTTGGCTGTGCCGCCTGCGGCAAAAAGAGATACCTTACCGACCGCAAGGGGGTAAGCTTTCCCGTGAGGTGCCGTGAGGGCTATTCCGAGGTGTTTAATTCCTGCCCCATCCGCATGGAGGACAAGCTACAAAGCCTCGGCGCCGACTACGGAGTGCTGTATTTCACCCTCGAAAGCTCCGAGGAATGCCGTGCCGTCATCGACGGATATATTAACGGCGTCGCTCCGACGGGCGAGTTTACAAGAGGCCTTTATTTCAGAGGAGTAGAATAAAAAACACCCTCGGACGGTCTGTCCGAGGGTGTTTTTTATTTGTTTTGTGCAAAGCGCTCACGGTCGGCATTTATCTTTTTGAGGTAACGGTCCTCCTCGGAGAAGATACATCCGCAGTACTTCTGCATATAAAGCCCGAGCTCCTTGGCGCGTGCGTTGCCCTCTCTGAAGTTGGGTCTGAAATCACGGGGGAGAAACTCAACGCCGTATTTTTTGCCGAGCTCTTCGCCAAGGGCGATTATTTTGTCACGGTTTTGGTAGGGGCTTGCAAGAAGGGTGGTCGTGAAAGCGTCAAAACCGCCATCAATGGCCGCCTTGGCCGTTTCTTCGAGACGGGAAGCGTAGCAATAGGAGCATCTTCCGCCGATATCGTCCGATACCGCCCTTGCAAACTCCCGAAGCCCGTAGTCCTCGTCGACGATGAGGGGGAGGGATATGCTTTCGGCGTAGGAGATAAGGCAGTCACGCCGTGCGACGTACTCCGTCCATGGGTGGATATTTGGATTGTACCAGTAGGCCGTCACCTCAAGTCCCTCCGCCTTCAGCGAATCGGTGCAGGAAAGGGAGCAGGGGGCGCAGCAGGTGTGCATAAGTACCTTCATCACTTTTTCACCGATGCAAGGTAGGCTACGGTGTTGTCGACCGAGGCCTTGACACGCTCGGTCTTGGGCTCGTTTTGGAATCGGTAGTCAAAGCTGCGGGTAAAGCCTGCAAGATCCTCTCTGAGGGCGGCGTGTCCCTTTTCGGCGATGGCGACCGATATGCGGAGAAACTCGGGATACTCCTTTTTGCCAAGCCTGTCCTCGGCGCATTTTAAAAGTGCGGCAAGGTGGGGCAGACAGAAGATCTCCTGGGCGGCGTAGAGCTTTCTGAATTCGGGATCGGAGCGGAACATATGGACGGTGTTGCTTATATAGTGTGACATATGCTCCTCTATGCGTGAACAGACAAAGCAGCTTTCTGCGACCCTGCCTGCTTCCTTTGCCGCATGCTTTCCGTCGTGGGAGAATACCTTTTTCTCCACCTCGTCCATGTGGCTCTCAAGCATAAGGGCGACCGAGAGACGGTTCTTCATACCCAGCATATCGCCAAAGTGCTCCCTGCAAAAGCCCAGAGCGTTAGTCTCGATGCGGACGTCGGGCTCCATCATTGCCGCACCCGTGACGTATTCAAGGGCGTTGTTTCGAGCCTGCTCGTAAAGACGGCAGAGGGGACAGCCGCACTTTTGCTCAAAGGAGAGGTTTATGGGAATGGTATATATTTTCTCGCTCAAAGCTATTGCCTCCGTTTAGTTAAATGTGTTATTATATTATATATCCTCGAAGAGATATATTCAAGTGGAAAAAGGTGAAAGAACTTGATAAAATACACCCAAAATGGCGTGCTCTTAAGCGGAAAGGACGCTTTTTCACCCGCACAGACCTTTGACTGCGGCCAGGCCTTCCGCTTTTTACCCTTCGAAGGCGGGTATTGCGGCGTCGCCGGAGGGAGGTATCTGGAGGTCTCGGAAAGGGACGGAGAGACCCTGCTCTCCTGCTCAAGGGAGGACTTTGAAGGGTTTTGGAAGGACTATTTTGACCTTGGGCGGGACTACCTCGCCATCGAGATAGACCCCCTTGACAGCTTCCTCACCGCCGCACGGGAGTACGGCAGAGGCATACGCATACTAAGACAGCCCCCCTTTGAGGCGCTTTGCTCCTTTATAATATCACAATGCAACAACATCCCCCGTATCCGAGGTATAATCTCCCGCCTTTGCGAGCTTGGCGGAGAGCGTCTTGAAAACGGGCTTTACACCTTCCCGACCCCCGAAAGGGTGGAGGAGCTGGGGCTTGATGGGCTTGCATCCCTTCGCGCGGGCTACCGTGCCCCCTATCTCCTTGGTGCGGCAAGGGCGGTAAACGAGGGACGGCTCGACCTTGAGTCGCTCAAGACCCTGCCCACCGACGAGGCAAGAGCCGAGCTTTTGAAGCTTGAGGGTGTGGGAAGAAAGGTCGCCGACTGCGTGCTTTTGTACGGGCTTGGACATACCGATGCCTTCCCCGTCGACGTCTGGATAAAAAGAGCCCTCGCAACGGTCTACCCCGAAGGCTTTGACTACCTCCGCTACGGCGAGAATGCGGGGGTCATACAGCAGTATATCTTCTTCTATGCAAGGGAGTACGGCTTGGAGAAAAAATAGCAATTTTCGGAAGTTGTTATTGACGGTAGTCGGCAAATGCCATATAATTATAACAAATACATGATAGGGAGATGTCAGTATGGGAAAGATCAGAGTAGGACTTATCGGTTGCGGCGGACGTGCCGGGAACCACATGAGTCAGCTTATCCAGATGGAGGACGTGCAGGTAGTTGCCGTCGCTGACCCTATTGAGGGGCGCAGACTTGCCGCGGCAGAGAAGTTTGGCTGCGAAAACATCTATGCAAACGGTGACGAGCTGCTTGACAGCGCAAAGGGAAATGTCGATGCTCTGTTTATCTGCGTTGAGCCCACGGCACACGGCAATATGGAGCTTCGCGCCGTCGAGCTGGGCATACCTTTCCTTGTTGAAAAGCCCATGTCCCTTGACCTTGAGTACGCCGAAAAGGTCGCTCTCGAGGCCGAAAAGAAGGGACTTATCACCGCCGTCGGCTTCCAGGACAGATATCAGGACCTTACCGACATTATAAAGAAAGACCTTCCAAACCACAAGCCGGGCGGACTTGTCTACGGCGCGTGGGTCGGCGGCATACCCGGCGTATGGTGGTGGCAGAAAAAGTCCTGCTGCGGCGGCCAGTTGGTCGAGCAGAATATCCACCTTCTTGACGAGCTCCGCTATCTCTTCGGCGAACCTCTGTCGATCTATGCCACCTGCTCGGAGGGCATAGTAAAGGCAGGCGAGGGTTGCTCGGAGGAGTATAAGAACGACGACCATTCTACCGCCGTTATCCGCTTTGAGAACAATGTCACCGCCACTCTTGTAAGCGGCTGCTATATCAGACGCGGTGTCGGCACAAGACCCCGTTGCGGACTCTATATCACCCTTGAGGACATTATCTACGACTACCGTCTGCGTAACAACCTTATCATCGAGACCGTCGAAGAGACCCGCGATATCCCCCGTAAGGCCGACCAGACCTTCACTCAGGACAGAGCCTTTATCGACGCCGTTGCCACGGGCAACCGCGGTCTGATCCGCTCGGACTACACCGACGCCCTCAAGAGCCTCAAGCTCGCCTTTGCGGCAAACGAGTCCATGGAGAGCGGCAAGGTCATCTATTTTAAATAAGAACGGAGAGATAATATGAGATTTTGCGTACCTATTCCCTGCTTTTTCGGAAAAATGAACTTTGCCGATGCCATCCGCAAGGTGCACGAGCTTGGATTTGACGCAGTAGAGACCTACAACTGGAAGGTCCTTGACGTCGACTCCGTCCGTGCCGCTCTGGAGGAAACGGGCGTTGAGCTTATGAGCATGTGCACAAGCGAGTTCAACCTCACCGACCCCGAGAAGCGTGAGCTTTGGCTTGCAGGACTGAAGGAAAGCTGTGAGGCCGCCAACAAGCTCGGCGTAAAGCGGCTTATCACCCAGGTCGGTAAGGACACGGGAGAGGCGAGAGCAGACCAGCACGCCTCCATCGTGGCAGGCCTCAAGGCAGGCATCCCCATCCTCGAGGAGCACGGCGTTACCGTCATGGTCGAGCCGCTCAACACCCTTGTCAACCACCCCGGCTACTACCTTTGGTCGGCGGTAGAGGGCTTTGAGATAGTCAGAGAGGTAGACCACCCGGGCGTAAAGCTCGTCTTTGATATATACCATCAGCAGGTCATGGAGGGAAATATCATCCCAAATATCACCCGCAACCTCGACTGCATCGCCCACCTCCACGGAGCGGGGCATCCCGGCCGCAACGAGCTGCAGCTTGGCGAGAACGACTACCGAGTTATCATCGCCGCCGTCGACAATGCAGGCTACACCGGCGCCCTCGGCCTTGAGTATAGCCCCAAGCTCGACCCCGTCGAGAGCCTGATGGAGGTAAAACGAATATACGGTTAAAAAAGAAACGCCTCGTACGAGGCGTTACTCTTAGGGATTTAAATTATGCAATTTAGAAAACTCGACTTTTTAAGTCGAGTTTCTTTTGTCAACGCAAAATAGATTGCATAAAAGTTGATTTTAATTTATAATAAACTCGCCGATAAATAAGAATATGTAGGGAAGGCAACGACAATGAAAATAATCATTTATGGTTCTCAATATGGAACTGCCAAGCAATACGCAGAAGAACTCGCCAGAAAAACCGGTATTGATTTAAAAAGTTATGAAGATGTTACGGACATAAACCGCTATGACACAGTCATATATGTTGGCGGTCTGTATGCTGGCGGTGTTTTGGGAATGAAAAAAACACTTGCTAAAATGTCGCAATGTCAAAGCAAAAAG
>JAFXIT010000022.1 GCA_017532825.1 Clostridia bacterium | reverse complement strand
TCTAAAACCTTCTGCTTGGCACGGATGGAGGTATAGGGCGGGCTTTCGAAGTGTAAAGCGGTTAACTGTACACCCCTGCGGGCCATCATGTGTCCGGCAACGGGGCTGTCTATACCGCCCGAGAGCAGCAAAAGGGCCTTTCCGCTCATTCCGACGGGTATTCCGCCTGCACCGGGGAGGGAGCCTGCGTGGACGTAGGCCGCCTTGTCACGTATCTCGACGTTTATAAGGAGCTCGGGCTCGTGCAGATCGACTTTAAGGGAGCTGTGCTTTGACAGTATAGCTCCGCCGACCTCTGCACCTATCTGGGGAGAGGTAAGGGGGAAGCTCTTGTCGGAACGGCGGCAGTCCACCTTAAAGCTGGAGGCGGCGAGAAGCTCGCCCTCGCAGTAGGAAAGGGTCAGCTCCTTTATCTTGTCCATATCCTTTTCACAGCTTGCCGCACGGCAGACCGCAACTATACCGTATACCCTTTGGCAGGCCTCTACGGCTTGATCCATATTTGCCCTGGCAGTATCGTCCTTTGATACGGCGTAGAGGGTCGACTGCATGGAAAAGACCTGGAATTTGCCAAGCTCGCCCAGTCTGCGGCGGACGTTGGCGCAGAGCTTTTCCTCGAAGGAACGGCGGTTAAGTCCCTTGAGGACCAGCTCGCCGCATTTTAAAAGAATAGTTTCATCGTACATTTTATCTGCCTCCGTTATCTGTGACGAAGTGAGGCGGCGTCGGAAAGCCCCTTGAGCAGTGCGTCGACGTCGTCAAGAGTGTTGAATTGACTAAAGGAGATGCGTATTGCCGAGACCGAAGCCCGTCCCATTGCCTCAAGGACGTGGCTTGGCCTGCCCTTGGTGCAGGCCGAACCTGCCGAAACGTATATGTCCCGTGCGGCAAGGAAGTGGATCACCGTCTCGCTGTTGTAGGGTGCGAGGTCTATAAGTACTATGCCGCTGTCATCCCCCGAAGAGATGACCGTTCCCTCAAAACGGGAAAGGAAGCTTTTTTTAAGCTCGGCGATCCTTGCTTTGTGCTCGGCGGTCTTGCCGCTTTGCTCCCTGACCGCCGCCGCAAACGCCGCTATGAGCGGTACGCTTTCGGTGCCGGGGAAGACCGAGGACTGCTGTGAGCCGCAGAGGACGGGTGAAAGGCGGACACCCTTTCTGACCCGAAGCACACCTATGCCCTTGGGGGCGTGTATCTTGTGCCCCGAAAGGCTGATAAGATCGGCCTTGGGAACGGGGGTCTTGAGAAATGCCTGGACGGCGTCGGTGTGTAGAAGGATACCCTTTTTATTGAGTATCGGAAGAAGTGTCGATACCGGCTGGGTAAGCCCCGTTTCGTTGTTGACCGACATAAGTGAGACGAGGGTCGTTTTGTCGGTCAGTGATGAGATAATATCGGATGCCGAAACACGCCCGTCGGGGGAGGGGGGTACGAAGGTAACCTCGAAGCCCTCCTTTTGAAGCTCGGCGGCGGTGAGCAGGATCGATTCGTGCTCTATGGAGGATATGACGACATGCTTGCCTCGCCTTGCCGCAGCACGTGCCGCACCGAGCAGGGCGATAGAGTTTGATGCAGAGCCGCCCGAGGTGAAGTATATCTCTCCCTTATCGACGCCGAGAGCCGCCGCCGTGACAGCACGGGCATCCTCGACGATGCGCTCGGCTTCAAAGCCCATTTTGTGCAGAGATGAGGGATTGCCGTAGCTCTCGGTCATTGCCTCAAGAGCGGCTTTTGCGGCCGAGGGAAGTACGGCAGTGGTAGAGGCGTTGTCCAGATAGTGTATACTCACGCAAGGTCCTCCTTTGCCGTGTAGTCCTCAAACAGCTCAAGAGCCGCTTGGAGGCGGTCGTCGTTTTTACCGAGGCGAAGGGCGAGGTGGGGACGCTCGCCTGCGCCGAAGAGAAGCCGTCCACGGTATTTCTGCATACCGCAAAGCTCGCCGATGCGCTTGAGATCGGCGTTTGGCAGGTAGATGGCGATGGGGCCGTTCTTATCGGATATCTCGGTGATGCCGAGCTGTGCCGCACGGGAACGCAGAAGTGAGATGTTCAAAAGGTTGAGGGTTTCCTCGGGACAGTCTCCAAAACGGTCGCAAAGCTCGTCGGTCATATCCGAGACGTCCTCCTCCGAGGATATCTTCGCCATACGACGGTAGAGGTCCATCCTCTCAACGCCCGACGTCACGTAGTCCTCGGGGATTATTGCAGGCACCCTCAGATCGACGGTGCATTCCTCGCTTACAGGAGGCTTTTCGCCCTTGAGCTCGGCAACAGCCTCCTCTATCAGCCGCAGGTACATATCGTAGCCGACAGAGAGCATATGTCCCGACTGCTCTGCACCGAGGATGTTACCCGCACCACGTATCTCGAGGTCTCGCATTGCAATTTTAAAGCCTGCACCGAATTCCGCAAAGTCACGCATTGCCGCAAGTCTTTTTGCGCTTATCTCGGTAAGCACGCTGTCGGGCTTGTAGGTCAGATATGCGCTTGCATGGCGGGATGACCTGCCTACACGTCCTCTCAGCTGATGGAGCTGGGCAAGGCCGAAGCGGTCGGCGTTTTCTATTATCAGGGTATTGACGTTCGGAATGTCGATACCCGTCTCGATTATCGTCGTGCAGACGAATATGTCGGCCTCGCCGTCGGTCATCATCCGCATGACCTCCGAAAGCTCGGCCTCATCCATACGTCCGTGGCCCATTATAATGCGGGCATCGGGGAAGTCGGCAGAAAGCTTGGCCGCCGCCTTTTCTATGGTCTCGACACGGTTGTGTAGGTAGTATACCTGTCCACCGCGTGAGAGCTCACGGGCGATGGCGTCGTTTACTACCCGTCTGTCGTACTCCAGCACGTAGGTAGCTACGGGGTAGCGGTCTCTGGGCGACTCCTCAAGAAGCGACATATCCCTCACTCCCGAAAGAGCCATGTTCAGGGTACGGGGGATGGGGGTTGCAGAAAGGGTCAGTACGTCGGTGCCGACGGTCAGCTCCTTGAGCTTTTCCTTGTGTGACACGCCAAAGCGCTGTTCCTCGTCTACTACCAGCAGTCCCAGGTCGGAGAATTTTACATCCTTTGAAAGGAGCTTGTGGGTGCCTATGATAAGGTCGATACCGCCGGTGCGAAGCTTTCGCACCGTATCCGCCGCAGCAGAGGGGGTAACGAAGCGGGAGAGCATGGCTATGCGGATGGGGTAGTTTCTGAACCGCCGCAGAGCGCTTATATAGTGTTGACGTGCAAGCACGGTCGTCGGCACGAGGATGGCCGCCTGCTTGCCGTCGAGTATGCATTTCATAATGGCACGGAAGGCGACCTCGGTCTTTCCGAAGCCGACGTCTCCGCAGAGAAGTCTGTCCATCGGGACGGGCTTTTCCATATCCGCCTTTATCTCGGCAGAGGCGGTGAGCTGGTCCTCGGTCTCCTCGAATTCGAAGCCGTCCTCAAATTCCTTCTGCCAGGGACCGTCGGGTGAAAAGGCGTGACCGGGCGTGCCCGCACGCTTTGCATAGAGCTCAATGAGCTTCTTCGCAAGGTCTGCAGCCGCCTTTTTGGCACGGGTGCGGGTCTTTGTCCACTCCGCACCGCCAAGCTTTGAAAGCTTGACAGATGAGCTCTCTCCTGCGCCGAGGTATTTTGACAGACGGTCGAGCTTTTCCACCGGCAGATACAAAACGTCGCTGCCTGCAAAGGCGATCTTTACAAAATCACGGGTGATACCGTCGACGGCCATCTGGTTTATGCCGCAATAGCGGCCTATTCCGTAGCTGTCGTGTACCACGGGGTCGCCGACATGGAGGTCCTCAAAGCTCTGGATCTGTTCGTTTTTGGACTTTTTGGATGTCTTGCGTACCGAGGAACGCTTTGTGCGGCGGTCCTCGCAGAGGATGACTACCCTTTCGTCGGTAAGCTCCATGCCTGCTGATATTCCGCCGACGGTGAGGGTTATCCCGCCCGACCTCGGCAGCTCAAAGCCGTTCGAGGAGGGAACCGAGGAAAGGCCGTTTTCCTCCAGTACGGCCTCCATTACCGCCATGCGCTCGGCGCTGTGCAGAGCCAGCACGGTCTTCCAGCCGCCGTCACGGTAGTGGCGCAGGTCGTTTATAAGAAGCTCGTTGTTGCCGCCGTAGCCCGGTAGCTGCTTACAGATAAGGGATGCGATCTCGATCGGCGGGAGATTTTTTTTACTCGAGAGGAAATCGTCAAGGGTGCAGGACGGGCGTGCCTTTACCTCGCTTATAAATTCATCAAAGCCAAGATAGTAGCCCTTGAGCCTGCCCGATATGACTCCGTCCTCCATCAACGCCTTGAGATCGGCGGTGTGGGAGCGGCAGAAGCTTTCAAGAAGAGAAAGGAGTCTTGGGCTGTCGTCAAGAAGTATGACGGTGTTTTTAGGCAGATAGTCAAACGCCGTTGCCATTCTGTCATAGAGCAGAGGAAGATAACGGTCGGCGGCGGCTATTGTCCCGCCGGATGCAAACCTTTCGGCGTCGGCAAGGACCGATGCGGCAAATTTTTCGGCGGTGTCGGTCTTTGCAGAGCTCTTTGTAAGTCCTCTTAAACGCTCTGCAAGGACGCTCCCCTGCAGTGAGGAGGTCAGGACCTCGCTTGCGGGAAGCAGGGTGAATGAGGAGATGTTTTCGGTACGGCGCTGGGTCTGGGTGTCGAAATAACCCATAGAGTCGGGCTCGTCGCCGAAAAATTCCGTTCTGACAGGTCTTGCCGAGCCTGCGGGGAAGACGTCGAATATGCCGCCTCGGATGGCGTACTGTCCGGGGCCTTCAACCGTAGCCGCACGGCTGTAGCCGAGGCGTTCAAGGGCAGAAGAAAGCTCGGAAAGAGAGTATTCCTTTCCAAGCGAGAGGGTCAGAGAGTTCTCCTTCATCACCTCGGGCGGCATCGTGCGAAGGAGAAAAGCCTCAAACGAGCCGCATACACCCGGGCATTGGGAGGCGGAGATCCTGTGAAGGAGGGATATGCGCTTTTGCTCCCATTCTCTTGAGAGGCCGCTGACGTTGTGGAAGGTGAGCTCCCTTGTAGGCAGCAGGGAAAACTCGCCCCCGTAAAATACCGACGTATCGGCGGCGAAGCCTGCCGCCGACTGATCGTCGGGGGTGATGACGGCGACAAAAGCCCCCAGCTCGCTGCGTACAGCCGAGGCAAAAAGGGCACGACAAACCGGCGGGAGACCGAATACCGTGACCGGTCCCTCGCCTTTTTTAAGGCGGGCCCTTATATCAGAGAGCCCGCCGCAGGATAGCAATTTTTCATTTAACTGGTTCATTTACTCGTCTGTACCTTCGTCAATAAGGTCATCCACGGAGGGCCTTTTCGGGCGCATAAGGAGGGTAAGCATTCCGAGCGCCGCAAAGAATCCGTAGAGCATTGTAAATGACGGAATAACAAAGTATTTTATTGCGGTAGCCGAGGCAAACGCCCTAAAGCCGTATTCCGAGAGCCACTGTATCAGACTGCCAAAGCCGCAAAGTCCGGTAAAAAAGAGGCCAAGCAGTGACGTAATTGCAAGCTTGAGTGTACTGCAGGGGCGGTATGCACAGGCGGCTATTGCAAAGAAGATAAGAATCAGCGCTATTACGCCGTAAACGGTGTAGGCATAGTTCGAAACGGCGGCTGAACGTGAGAGATCTCGGTAGGTAAGGATCAGCTCAAGACAGCCCCAGAGCACCGGCAGAAGCATTACGGCGTTAGGCTCTGCGCCGTTGGCGGCAATACGTGCCGAATGGAGCAGGGTAAGTCCGGAAATGAGAAGGGCTATACCCATAACGACTCCGAGCATATTCATCGGTGAGAGATTTGAAGCGGCGTAAAGCGCACCGCCAAAGCATCCGAAGAAGGAGGAGAGCGCAAGCAGTACAAGCGCCGCTCCGCCTAATGAGCCAAGCTTTAGGGCAGGGGCGGTCTTCCTTGACAGGAGCAAAAGAACCCCTCCTGCCGCCAAGACCAACACCGATGCCACCGTCAGTACAGTGCCATATGGTGATCCCTTTACGGGCAGACCGCTTACAGGCTCAAAGCCGTTGAGTAGCTGCAGTACCCTTACGATCCCCGCGGCAATGCCTGCTGCGGCAAAGGCGGCCGTAAGTATGGAAAGCTTACTTCTTTCTCCGTGCATTTTTCTTTCGGGTCCTTTCTTTGCCGTCCGACATAAATTCAGGGACGTCGAGATCCTTGCGGGTGCGGTGTTTTTTGCTGTAGATATACAGTGATCCGCAGAATACCATAGCGTAAACGATGCCGCAAAGAAGCATTACTGCGGCAAGCGCCACGACGAAGGTCTTGACAAGGCCCGTACGCTCTTCCTGCTTGGGGTCTTCAATATCGTCGGGGGTGGTCACGCTGGAGGGTGTGGTGGGAAGGGTGGTCTGGGGTGCGTAGGTGGTGACGATATTATAGGATGCACGTGAGACCAGCCTGCAGCTTCCGAGAAGCATATCGTTGTGATAGAATGAAATGTTTCCCAGATACTGGTTCTTTTCAACGGGAGCAACGACCGATGCGGGGAGGTCGTATACTATCTCGCAGCCCGAAAGACCTACGGATCTCGGTACCAAAAGAGTAAGCTCGGTCTCGGGTTGGGCGTAGACTATTCCGCCGTCCTGGGTGGAGATGGAGCGTGCGTAGTCGAAAATGTCGGTCATGGTGACAAGCTCGAGGTTGGTCTCGCACCAATCAAGCATATTGCTGGTCGAGGGGAAGGTGACACCCTGGCCCGCCTTCATTATGATGCAGACGAGCTTCATTCCGTTTACCTCGGAATAGGTCGCAAGGGTGTTGCCCGCAGGGGTGGTAAAGCCGGTCTTTCCGCAGAGCACACGCTCATCGTAGTATTTGTTCGAGGGGAGGATGAGCTTGTTTGTGGAGGTAAGTACACGCTTGGCTGTTTTGTTGGTCTCGGGTATGGTGTAGCTTTGGGTCATCATCACGTCACGAAGGGTGTCGATGGTGATGGCGTGGGTGATTATCTTTGCAAGGTCTGCCGCACAGGTGTAGTGATCTTCATCATGAAGACCGTGCGGGTTTTTGTAGTGGGTGTTTATAAGACCAAGCTCCTCGGCCTTTTTATTCATCATCTCGACGAAGGCGTCCACCGAGCCTGCTATGTACTCCGCCATACCCATACAGGCCTCGTTGGCGGAGGGAAGCATCATTGCGTAGAGCACCTGACGTACCGTCAGCTCCTCGCCGACCTGGATGCCGATGTTCATCGTGTCCCAGGGGATGCTGTAAACGGCGTTCCTTGAGAAGGTTATAACGTCTTCAAGACTTTTTAACGGGTCGGCGGCGATAGTCTCAAGAGCGACTATTGCCGACATCATCTTCGTTGTGCTTGCAGGGTAGAGCTTGGCCTCGGCATTCAGCGAATAGACTACCGTGCCGGTGTTCAGCTCGACCATATAGGCGGCAGCGGAGGCGGGCTCGGTCATGGATGCGCCCAGTCCCGTAGCCGCAAAGCAGGGCAGTATAAGCAGAGGTATCACAAGCAGTGCCGCCAGACGCGGCAGTATCCGTGAAGACATAGGCTTCTCCTTAATTGGAATAAACTCAGTTGTCGGGGGTGTCGGTTATGGGTGCGGAGCGGGCACCGGTCTTTTTGATTATTCTGCAGTCGTTTATGTCATAGACCGCAGGAGGATTGTTGGGCTTGCTGTCAAGGCGTACCTTTATCTGGCGCTTGAGCAGTACCGACTCGGTCACCGTCCCACGTCCGTCGGGTGTCTCGACGATGGAGTCTACTCCGGGCATTATCCTTGAGAGCTCCTCGTAGGCATTCTGCTCGTACTTAAGACAGCACATCAGCCTGCAGCATGAGCCGGAGATCTTGGTGGGGTTGAGGGAAAGGGACTGATCCTTTGCCATCTTTATAGAGACGGGGTGGAACTCGTCAAGGAAGGTCGTACAGCAGAAGGGTCTGCCGCAGATACCTATGCCTCCAAGCATCTTTGCCTCGTCACGCACGCCTATCTGTCGCAGTTCGATGCGTGTACGGAAGATGCCTGCAAGGTCCTTTACAAGCTCACGGAAGTCTACACGTCCGTCGGCGGTAAAGTAAAACAGGATCTTCGAGCGGTCAAATGCATATTCCACGTCCACAAGGCTCATATCAAGCCCGTGTGCGGTTATGCGCTCCTGGCAGATCCCCATGGCCTGCTTTTCCTTTTCACGGTTCTCTGCCGCAACGGTAAGGTCGGCGTCGGTGGCTATGCGGATAACCTTTTTGAGGGGCTGGACTATCTCCGAATCCTCGACCTCATGGTTGCCGAGGGCGACCTCGCCCAGCTCAAGCCCACGTGAGGTCTCCACCACGACGCTCTGCCCCTGCGAAAGGGAAAAGTCGACGGGATCAAAATAGTAAGTTTTTCCGTTTCCGCTGAAACGGACTCCGATTACTTGGGTCATTGTGTCCTCCGGATGTTTAGGTTGTTGCGGCCGAATAAAGCCTGGCCGCGGCAGCTGCGGGGAGCGATCCTCCGGGAAGCGAAAGCTCACTGCGGTCGTAGAGCACTCTTGCTATGTTGTAAATAGAGGTAAGTCTGCTTTGAGAAAACTTTGCCGCGAGGGCGGATGACTGCTGCGTTGACGCCGGTCTGGAGGGGTCGGGGGAGCGCACTATGGCGTCTGCGATAATGTCGCAGAGTATACCAAGGGCGGTACGAAGTGAGCTTCGTGAAAGGCCCTCAAGCTTTGAGCAGGCAATATAGAGCTCAAGCTCTCCGCTGCCCGCAAGGGCGGCGGCTATGCCCGAGGCTATCTGCTCCTCGCTGTCCTCACCCGAAAGGGCGGATATCGCCCGTCCGATGATACCGCCGCAGCTCTCTGCTGCAGAGGATATCTCACCCTCGGAAAGCTCGGGAAATCTTTGGCGCAGTACCTCCTTTGCCTGGGCGACGGTCACGGGGAGCATACGGATGTGCAGACAGCGTGATACTACCGTCTCAAGCAGGAGACCGTCCTTTTCGCACAGCAGAATAAAGACCGCATATTCCGGCGGCTCTTCAAGCAGCTTTAAAAGGGCGTTTTGTGCCGACGCCTCCATACTGCCTGCGTCGGGCAGTATGTATACCTTTCGCTCGGCCTCGTTTGGACGCACGTAGGCGTCGTTCTTGAGAAAGCGGGACTGTGAGACCAGAAAGTTTTCCTTGCCCTCCTTGGCAAGGGCCACGACGTCGGGATGGGTGCCGTGAGAGACCTTGATACAGGCAGGGCAGACTCCGCAGGGACGTCCGCTCTGTGAACGGCAGACCAGACCTGCGGCCAGAATCTCGGCAGCAAGGTGCTTGCCCGAGCCGCGAGGACCGGTTATGAGATATGAATGGAGGGCTCTGCCGTTTATTGCGGCCTCAATGGCGGAGTTGGCTTCGGAATTTCCCGCGAGGGTCATACCTTTTCGAAACGGGAGACGTCAAGGACGAATATGGTAGCACCGCCGACGGTGATCTCAACGGGGGCGGTGGGGAACATGCCGACACCTATCTCGGACATGGAGGGCATGATCTGCTTGCGGCTCTTGGAGTAACGGTCGATTATGCGGATGACCGCATTGACCTTTTCGTCCTGAGTACCGACGAGGATGGTCATATTTCCTGCCATAAGAAATCCGCCGGTGGTGGAGAGCTTGGTTACCTGAAAGCCCTCTTTGGTAAGGTTGTGGACTACCACGTGGGCGTCGTCGTGATTGACTACTGCAAGGATAAGCTTCATAATATTTTTCCTCCTGAAAATGTCTGTATTAAACCCAACCTAAATTAAAACGGTTGGAAAAGTAACGCTTTAGATATACTTTTTGGGGAGCATTCCGCCTGCGATGAGGGGATTGACCTCTATCTTTACGGTATCTCCGGGGTTGCACTCTACGTTGGTAACGTCAAGTATGCAGTGTAGCATACCTACGTGCCCGAGCACTCTGCAGGTCTTGCCGTTTACGGTGCCGGTAAACTTCTTGCGGCCTACCCACTTCTTGAGTCCGGAGAGGCCTGCGTGGGCGGCAGCGGAGAAGGTGAAGGTGTCACGGGCCTTCTCGACGCAGACACCGTCGGAGTATCCGATGGGTGCGACCGCTATGCGGGTTGCCTTCTTGCAGACGAAGTCTCCGCCGTAGCCGACGGTCTGCCCCTTCTGGAGCCAGCGTGTCTCGACGATGGAGCTCTCGGCATATCCCGTCTTTTGCAGACCGAAATTGCCCTTGACGGGTACACGTCCTGTAAAGGCCGAGCCGATGCGGACGGCGTCCAGCACGGCAAAGGGGTATTTCATCAGTGCGGTAGAGTTGGCGGCGTGAAGTCTGCCGGGATCGATGCCCGCCTTTCTGACGGCATTTGCGACCTCAAGGAAGCTGTCAAGCTGTGCGTGGACGCTTCTCTCACTGCCGAAGGCGTTGTAAAAATGGGTATACATTCCCGTCACGTTGAGGGAAGACATATACTTGTAGACCGAGATGACACGGTCATATTCGTTTGGCGTAAAGCCGTAACGGCCCATGCCCGTGTCGATGGCGATGTGGACGTCTACCGAGGAGGTGTTCTTCTCGGCCACGCCGTTTAGGGCGATGGCGGCGTCGTAGGAGCCTACGGTGGCCACGGCGTTGTATTCGATGAGCTTTTCGCATTCGTCGGGCAGGCAGGTCGAGCGGAGAACGAGTATCTCCTCGTCGACAAATCCCGAGTTGCGCAGTATCACCAGATCACGGATCTCGGTGACGGCAAAGGAGGTTATGCCCTCGTCACGCAGAAGGTCTGCCATCTCGACAAGCCCAAAGCCGTATCCGCCGCCCTTGACAACGCCGTATACGGCGGCATCTCCGGCACGCTTTTTGACCTCTTTTATGTTGTTCCTTACCTTGTCTCGCTCGACTACCAGATACTTAGACATAAGCTTTTCCCCCGAAATTTGTTTATTTTCTGTTTGAAAGCCTGTATTTAAGCCGGCGGATGCCGGAGGATGCGTGTTTTGCAAACTCGACGGTCTTTTTCATCGTCGGGCGGAGGACCATATCGAACTCGCCCAAAAACTCGGTAAACTCTCCCGAAAAGCCCTTCTTGAAGCGGTAGAGCCCGTAGAGGGGATTGTCGGGCGAAAGGTCGCCCGATACTCCTCGGAAGTCGTATATCCTTGCGCCTCTTTCAAGCGCCCAGAGTATCATATTCCACTGCAGGAGGTAGTTTGGCATGACGTTACGGCTGTCGTTGGAGCTTGCACCGTAGAGATACCAGACCTTGTCTCCGTAGGCGATGGCAAGACTGCCTGCAATGGCCTTTCCGTCGTGGTAGGCCATATATAGACGGGCGTTTTCACCAAGAGCATCGAGCATATTTGCAAAGTATGAGTCGGTGCGGACGACGAAATTATCTCTTTCGCCCGTGGTACGCATTATTCTGCCAAATTCCGCAATGCTCTCGGGACCTTGCTCTATACGAACCTCAACACCCTTTCGCAGAGCGAGGCGGATGTTGTAGCGTGTCTTTGATTCAAAGGCCTCCATAAGGGACTCCTCGCTCTGCCCTGCGGTAGTCAGCCTGAAGACGTAGCGGGGCTGGATGCCCTCGAAGTTAAGACTGTCGGAGGGCGGCGCAAAGCCAAGGTCGGTGAGTGCGTTTTTAAACTCCGTCTGCGACGAGGGTACGTCGGGATCGAGTTTAAAAATGTAGGCCTTTTTCTTTTTGGCGTAGGCGACGGCACCGTTTATAAGCTCGGAGAGGGTCTCGGTGTCGGAAATATCGCAGACGGGTCCGCGGCAGCCGTAGCAAAGGGAGGTGGGAAGGCCGGGGATCTTGCGGGTAAGCAGGGCAAGACTTCCCTTTATGGCTCCGTCTTCGTCTCGGCATATCACCGCATCCCAAGCCCAGGCGGATTTCACCTTCGCCCATGCACGTGACTGCATAAAATGTCCTCTGGGGTGCGACTGTATAAAAGCATCGTACTCGGCGTAGGCCGCAGGTGTGAGAAGCTCTGTCAAAGCGGTATCCTCCTGGTTTAGTGTCAATGGGCTGCGGGCAGACTGAAGCTGACCTTGAAGTGTTCACCGTCCATCGTTCTTTCCAGCCTGCCTCCGTTGAGCTCGACGTATTCACGTGCTCTGATAAGACCTGTCGACGAGGGGAGAAGCTTGGCATCGACCGAGCTTGAGGACTGGGCAACGGTGTTTACCATCTCAAAGACCCAATGTCCGTTTTCAAGGCTGAGGGACAGCTCGACCCTCGAGCCCGAAAGGGTGTACTTTGCGAGGTTGTCAAATATGATGGAAAGCATAGCGTGGATGTGTGAGGGGTCGGCGGTGATATATGCGGGGGGAGAGGGGAGCTTTGCACGGATGGAGAGCCTCGCCGCAGAAAGCTCGGGGAGATGGGCGTTGACCACCTCGTCGAGTATGCCAAGCAGGTCGCACCTCTTAAGCACGGGTGCGGTGAGGGGTGCCTCGGCATCGAGTATACGGGTAAGGCTGTCGGCACGGTCGGAGATGTTTCTTATCTGTGCGGCAAGCTCGGGACCTGCGTCCGCAGAGCGGATGGTTATCTCAAGGACCGAGATCATATCACGAAGCTCGGTGCTTGCCGACTTGAGCTCGGAGAGCTTTTTGTTGGTCTGCAGGAACATCCTGTCGGCACTTGCGGCGGCGGCACGGTCGGTCTGGGTGAGATTCTGGGCAAGGGGATAAAGGTCGTCATCCTCCTCAAAGCCAAATTCGGGCACGGCCGCACCAAGGGCGATCATCGAGCTGCCTCTGATAAGGTCGGAGACACCGTTGCAGAGCCTGATATAGTGTCTTACGAAGATATATACGGCAACGGCAAGGTAAAATACGTAGAAGGGAAGTATAAGGCGTATGCCCTCGGCACCGATGAGAGCATCGGCAAGGAAGAACACTCCTATCGGCACGGCAAAGCCGAATATGACAAGCATCGCTATGCGGTGGCGAAGCTTTATCTGAAGGGGAAGGACGGGCAGGAGGGAATCTGCAAAGGCCTTTACCGAGCCTACCAGGTCGGCAAAGAAGCTCTTTCTGAAGAAGGAGGAGGGATAGTATCTTGCGTTGCAGCCAAGGCAGTATAACAGCGGAATGCCTGTGACAAGTCCACGCACCAGCATGGGGATAAGCCCGTCTGCCGAGAGGGTGAACCATACTGCAAGCCCAAGCAGAGCAAGCTTGAATTCAAACCAGGTCCATACCACCATTGCGCCTATCTTACGCTCGATGCGGCGGCGTACCGAGCCCGACATTATAACTATAGCCAGAGAGACGAGCAGTATTCCGAAAAGGGTCATTATATACATCGGTGCCTCGGAGAGTACCGCAAGCTCAAACCTCGAAAGACCGAAGCCCGAGAAGGACGCACCCACCTTGGGCAGGGCAAATATGATCACACAGTCGTCGTAGCGGCGTATCTCTCCGCCAAGGAATTCGGCCGAGTCGGCAAAGCCGAATTTTTCGGACTCGGCAGCGCCCGAGGCGTAGCTGAGGGTGGTATAGACCCCGCCGGATACCCTGCAGACGTATTCCATATTCGAGCCGTTGAGGTAGGCCTCCTCAAAGGTCGGAATGTCGGTTATCGAGCTGTCACTGCAGACGACTCGGTTGGAGGCAAGTCCGAAGGCGAAATATACGATGCCGCCGTCCAGTCCGGGAAGCCCGGGTGTGTCGGTGGTCACCGAAAGGTAAAGTCTGTCAAGGGTGTCGAGGGTGGCCTCCTTGAAGGCCGAGGTGTCGGTATAGTCGGAGGGATGTCCCTCTCCGTTGTAGGCGCTGAGGTATCCGACACCAAGCACACTAAGCCCTGCGGCCGAAAAATAGGCTGCCGCAAGGCACAAAATTACGATGATTATAAGGATCGAGCGAAGGATCTTTTTTACGCTTTGGGTCTTCCCTGTGCCGTTCAAGCTCGGGACACCTCCGACGAAAAAATATTTATCAACTTATTATAACACACTTTTTTATTTCTGGCAAAAATTTTTTTAAAAATTCGGCCAAAATTCAAAAATTATTCCGACAAAATCCGTCGGCAGGCAAATCCAAGGCCTCCTTTTGCCGAAAACGGCCCGTCAACGGTTGAGAGCGGGGAGGTTTGTGTCGGTCGAGAAGTTTGCAACCGAGTAGCTTATGAGCACCTGTGTGATGCCGTTTTGGGCTATATAGTCGGCAATGGATGCCTTGTAGTAGCGCAGGTCGATGACGTGTATGCTGCTGAAATGGGCGCAGAGGAAGGGGATCTCCGCATTCGCAAAGGAGTCCTTTATCATAAGCAGCACGCCGCCCTCCGAGGCCGTGTCTATGACCGTCAGAGGATGGTTTCCGCCAAAGAATACGGTATACTTGTCCTTGCGTTCATCTGCCGAATAGTCGTAAAGAGAGCCGTCGCTCCACTCGCCGTCCTCGTAGAAGCGAACCCTTAAGGCATCCGAGGGCTTTACGTAGAGCTCTACGCTGTCGCCGACCTTTTCGATTCCGCAGGCGGAGGAGGCGGTTCCGAAGAAGTCCTCAAGGACCTCAAACGCCTCGCCGAGGGCTTTCGGCTCAAGACCCATCGACTCTGCTGCGGCGGTGTAGCCGTAGTAGGCACCCAGACTTGTCCAGTGGTGGTCGGTAAGGTAGAATATCTCTTCGGAGGAGTGTGCGGCAAGCACCGAGGCGGTGTCAAAGTCGCACTCAAGCTCTGAATATACCCTTTTTATTATCTCCCCCTGGTCGGCGTTTTGAGCGTTTGAGGGCAGACGGTCATTCCAGAGGTATACCGAGCCGGGAATAAGTGTGAAGCTTACGGGAACGGCGGCGTTTTGAGCAAACTTCTTTACGGCGGCGGTGTTAAGGGAGAGACGTGCGGGGTCGGGGGAGGGGAATTTCTCGCACAAAAAGCCGTCCGAGCCGATAAACACGCCGTTTACGTCGGTCTTTCCCAGCAGAAGCTCGGTGCGAGCCTTGAGGGAGACCCTACGGTCACGGATAAAGAACTGGTCGGTGACGTAGCTTTCGTAGTCGGAGGTGAAGCTGCCTGCGGCGAGAGCCTTGAGGCTAAAGCGGGGGCTTTGCGCCAAGGGGCGGTTTTCGTACTGGAAAAAGACCTGTCGGGCGTAAGCAGGCAGGCTACCGAGCAAAACAGTATGAAAATTGAGAAGCAGAGGGTCGGAAGGATGGTCAGAATTCTTTTTTTCATACCTTAAAACCTGAAATAGAGGAATGGATTGTAGGAGGAGTCGACAAGATAGGCCGTCGAAAGGACGAGCCCTGCGACCATAAGCAGACTGCCGAGGAGATGTCTGGGCGTTTCGGGTATCTTTTTCCAAAGCTTTTTTGCAATGGGGGTGGAGGCAATGATAAGTATCACAAGCAAAGCTCCAAAGGAGCGCAGATCGTAGAGAAAACGTCCGTCGGCAAAGCCGTTTGAGCCGATAAGGGAGGAGGTGTAGCTTGTAAGGACGGAGAGGTCGTCGATTGCGAATATCATCCAGCTTATGCCCACAAGCACCAGCGTATAGATATGCCGCACCGCCGACGGAAGCCTATCCAAAAGCCTTCCGAGGAAGAATTTTTCGGCGATGAGAAGGATCGCAAACCAAAGTCCCCAGAAAAGGAAGTTCCAGCTTGCGCCGTGCCATATTCCCGTAAGCGACCAGACGATGAGCAGGTTGAGCCCCAAGCGGAGCTTGGAGACACGGTTGCCGCCAAGGGGGATATAGACGTAGTCCCTGAACCACTGGGAAAGGGAGATGTGCCATCTGCGCCAGAAGTCGGTGATGCTTTTTGCGATGTAGGGATAGTTGAAGTTTTCGATAAATTCAAATCCGAGCATACGTCCAAGACCTACTGCCATGTCGGAGTAGCCCGAAAAATCGAAGTATATCTGGAAGGAGAAGGCGACGATGCCCAGCACCGCAGACATCGCCGAGAGCTCGCCCGCCGAGGCGACGGTGGAGTCCCAAAGCGAGCCTATGCTGTTTGCAAGGAGGACCTTTTTGCAAAGTCCGACCGTAAAGCGCAGGACGCCCGAAGAGAACTTTTCAAGGCTGTAACGGCGGGAATCGAGCTGAAGTGCAACGTCCTTATAACGGATTATGGGTCCTGCGATAAGCTGTGGAAACATCGCCACGAAGGCGCCGAAGGAGACAAAGCTCCTGTTTGCACGGACGTCCCTTCGGTAGACGTCGATGGGGTAGGACATTGCCTGGAAGGTGTAAAAGGATATGCCTATGGGAAGCTCAAGTCCCGGAAGAGGCAGGGAGAGACCGGTCAGGGCGTTTACGTTGGAGATTACGAAGTCACTGTACTTGAAAACGCCCAGAAGCGCAAGGTTTATGATGACCGTCAACAGCACGAAAAGCCGTCCTCTGTCCGGCAAACGCTCTATGAGCAGGCCGAAGAGATAGTTGACGGCTATCGAGAAAAGCATCAGCAGCAGGTATATCGGCTCTCCCCAGCCGTAAAAGACGAGGCTTACGGCAAAGAGAATGGCGTTTCGCCACCTTGCGGGGAAGAAGTAGTATACGGCTACCGTGATGGGCAGATATACGAAAAGGAAAAAGACGGATGAAAAAAGCATTTTTCTTTAGAAGATAGCGTTTGACGAGAGCAGCTCACGGGCGGCAATTACTGCCGAGCCGAAGCTGACAAGCCCGACAAACAGCGCAAAGATGATGCGTGCAAGGGCTGTTTTTATGCGGTTTTTCATGGGAAACTCCTTCTTTCGTATAAAAACGGCTGAAAACGGAGGTCAATCGGGGAGCTTGAAGTCGACCTTGAGATCGTCTATCTCGGAGGATGCGATGTGGACTATATCTCCTACGTCCCTTGCTGCAACGATGGAGTGTGCGGTGGCCTCGGCGACCTCGAGGCGGTCAAATGCCTGAAGCAGGGTCGAGCCGAGGGTGACAAGACAGTCGTTTGCAAACAGCAGAGCGGGCTGTGCGGGGGCAAAAAGGGCGGCTGCGCCGTCGGGATCGTTGCGGATAAGCTTTGCATCGACCTTCTTTACGTCACGAAGGAGGATATAGCTTTCGGGAATGGTACGGGGATCGAAGGGGGTATCGGTCACACCGAAGGCCATAACGTGGAGCGGACGGGCAAGCATTACGGCGTTGACGTCGGGGTGCTTGCGGTAGATGCTGCGGTGAAGTGCGGCCTCAGCCTCGGCCTCGCCGCCGAGAGCCGAACCGTTGTCGACCCTTACCAGGTCCTCCTCGGTGATGAAGGCACGGTCAAGGCCTGCGGGGGTGATAAGGAAGCTGTCCTCGCCCAGTCTTACAGAGCAGCTGCCGAGAGCCGCACCGAAGAGGCCCTGGCGGACCGAGCGGCGGATGAAGTCGACCATATCTCTGCGTGCGCCCCTCTCTGCGGCGGTAAGCTCGCAGGGAAGCTCTCCTGCGCAAGGCAGTGCGGCCATGGTATCAAAGTCGGGTGAGGTGGGCTTGCCGCCGAGCTTGGAGGCGGCTATGGAAAGGCTTGCGGCATACTCGAGGGTCTCGAACATGCGGTAGGCCTCAAAGATGTCCTTTGCACCGATGCATACGCCGTGGTTTTCAAGGAGGACGGTGTCGGCGCCCTTGTCAAACTCCGCACCTATCTTTTCTCCGAGCTCGGCACTGCCGGGGAGGGCGTAGGGAGCCATGGCAAGCCTGCCGCAGATGGAGTCAAGGCAGGGAATGACCGATGTGTTGGGAAGCTTTCTTGCAATGGAGAAGGCTACGATGGAGGGGGAATGGGCGTGGAGTACGGCACCGACGGTGGGGCAGCGCTTGAAAACGCTTGCGTGGAAGGGATACTCCGAGGAGGGTCTGTGAGGACCGTCCCAGCTGCCGTCGGGATGGACGCAGATTATGTCCTTGCGGGTAAGGGTGCCCTTGTCGATACCTGCGGGGGTTATCCATATATCACCGTTGTCACCTCTGATGGAGAGGTTTCCTCCGGAGGTAGTGGTAAGCTTTCCTGAATAGATGCGCTGCATCACCGAGATGAGCTGGTCTGCGGGGTGGAGATTTCGGGCGTTCATGTTTGGTCGCTGCCTTCCTTAATAGTATAAAGTATTTCCGTAAAGATAAAATTATTGCGGTAAGCGGGGAAATTTTTACCCAAAGTCTATTATACCACCCAATAAGAGAAATGTCCATATTGCAAAAGAGGAAAAGCGGTGATAAAATATATCTTCGTAGACAAACGCCCCTAAACGGGGCGAAGGAAGAAGCGTTTTTGAATGACCCTTGAACAAAGATACACCGCCGCAACGGAATATATACGAAATCTGTTGAGCTTTGGCTCAAAGCCGGGGCTTGAGCGTATAGCTCAACTGCTTGAAAGGTGCGGCTCGCCCCAAAAAAAGCTCTCGGCTATCCACGTCGCAGGCACCAATGGAAAGGGAAGCACCTGCCGCATCATCGCAGGGGCGCTTACCGCCGCAGGATATAAGACGGGCCTTTACATATCCCCCGCCGTCGAGGAGTTTTCAGAGAGGATCCAGATCGACGGGGAGTACATATCCCACGAGGCGGTCGTCAAGGGAGTGGAAAGGTTCAAGCCTATATGCGAGGAGATGGTGCGGGACGGCTTTGACCATCCCACCGAGTTTGAGGTCATAACCGCCATGGCACTTGAGTACTTCCTCGAAAGCGGCTGTGACGCAGTCGTGCTTGAGACGGGGCTTGGCGGCAGGTTTGACGCTACGAACGTCTTTGAAAGCCCCAAGGTATCGGTGATAACCTCGGTCTCCTCCGACCATACCGCATACCTTGGTGATACCGTTGAGAAGATCGCCTTTGAAAAGGCGGGCATAATAAAGAAGGGCCGTCCCACCGTGTGCTACCCCGTCCAGCCGGGTGGCGTCAAGGGTGTAATAGCCGACGCCGCCGCCGAAAGGGGCTCCGAGCTCGTATTTCCCGAGCTTTCCGAGCTTGAGATAGTCTCCTGCGAGCTTTCGGGCAGCCGTTTTGTCTACCGAGGCGAGGAGTACTTTACCCCTCTTGCGGGCGAACACTTCGTCCTTAATGCGATAACCGCCATAGAGGCCCTGGGGCTGCTGTCACGGGAGTACGACCTTACCAAAGAGGCCGTTGCCGCAGGGGTAGCCGCAAGGCCCTTTACGGCAAGGTTTGAAAAGCTCTCGGACGAGCCCCTTGTGATAATAGACGGTGCCCACAACCCCGATGCCGCCGCCGCACTCTGCCGAAATATTGACCGTATGCTTGGTGGCAGGCGTCTTGCGGTGGTGATGGGAATGTTCAAGGATAAGGACTATTCCCTTTGTATCCCTTCAGTTGCCCAAAGAAGCGAGCTTTTTATTGCAACCAAGCCCGATTCTCCGAGGGCTCTTGAGGCCGAGCAGGTCGCACTTGTGGCCGCACCTGCCGCAAAGGGCAGGGTGGAGACCGAGCCGTCCCCCGAGCGTGCCCTTGAGAGGGCGCTCTGTGCCGTGAAAAAGGGGGAGGCAGATGCCCTTTTGTGCTGCGGATCGTTCTCCTTCCTTGGCCAAATAAAAAGGCTTATGAGCCGATAAGATGAATTTCGACAGATAAAAAGTGTAAAATACCCCTTGAGGTCTTTCCTCAAGGGGTATTTTTATTGAAGGATCGGAGTGGAGACAATGGATATAAGCTGCAGCACGGGCTTCGAAGGCGGAAGGATAACCCTCATGGGAGAGCTTGACCACCACGCAAGCCTTGAAGCCATACGCAAAGCCGGCGAGTTTATCGAGGAATTCAAGCCCGGAGAGGTCACGGTGGATATGAGCGGCGTGGGCTTTATGGATTCCTCTGGCATCGCCTTTCTGTTTTCCGCCATGCGCAGGGTAAAGCTCTACGGCGGCAGACTGAGGGTAAAGGGACTCAACGCCCAATGCAGGAGGATACTTACTTCGGCAGGTATAGCCGGACTTCTCAATATCGGAGAGGAGAGATACATATGAAAAACAAGGACTCTGTCCGCCTTGAAATGCCTGCGCTGTCGGTCAACGAGGGCTTTGCAAGGGTATTTGCCTCGGCCTTTGCCGCACGGCTCGATCCCACGCTCGAGGAGCTTGCCGACATCCGCACGGCGGTCAGCGAGGCGGTGACCAACGCCATAGTCCACGCCTACCCCGACGGGGTGGGGACGGTGGTGCTGACGGCAAGGGTAAAGGGTGAGCGTCTGCTTGAGTATACCGTAAAGGACAGGGGCAGAGGTATAGAGGACATTCCGCAGGCGATGACACCGATGTTCACTACCGGTGGTGAGGAGCGCTCGGGACTCGGCTTTACGATAATGGAGAGCTTTACCGACTCCCTTAAGGTGACCTCCTCGCCCGGCAAGGGGACGACGGTGCGCTTTTGCAAGAAGATAGCACCAAGACTCTGATGCCGCCGACGGAATATATGCCCCCCGAGCTGCTGGAGCGTGCCAAAAACGGGGACGGCGGTGCTACCGAGGAGCTGCTTGAACGAAATCGGGGGATGATAACGGCGGTGGTAAGGCGGTTTTCGGGACGTCTGGCAGGTCATTCCGCCGATGAAAACGACCTTTTTCAGATCGCATCCATCGGCTTTATAAAGGCTGTTCGGGGCTTTGAGCCCGAGCTCGGCTACTGTTTTTCCACCTACGCAATGCCGAAGATCGTAGGCGAGGTCAGACGCTTCCTCCGTGACGACGGAATGATAAAGCTCGGCAGAGGACTGCGTGAGAGCTCGGCGGCGGTCGCCGCAGAGCGGGACAGGCTGACCTGCGAGCTCGGACGGGAGCCGAGCCTTTCGGAGCTTTCCGAGCGGATGGGACTTCCCTGCGAGGAGATAGCCGAGCTTTTCAGAGCGTCTACCCCCGTAGACTCCCTTGACCGCCCTCTCTCGGAGGACGGAGGAAGCCTCGGAGAGACACTGCCCTGCGGAAGTGAAAACGAGATACTGGAAAAAATATCCCTAAGGCAGGCCATAGAAGGGCTTGACAGCCGCAGTGCCGCCATCATACGCCTTCGGTTCTTTTCGGCGCTGACCCAACAAAAGACCGCCGCCGAGCTTGGCGTGTCACAGGTGCAGGTGTCAAGGCTTGAGGCAAAGACCATAAGCAGGCTCAGAGAGCTGATGGGCGAGAGCGGATAGGGGTATGTTGTTGACAAGGGGAATACTATGTGTTATGATATTCGTAAACATAATGCATAAAAGCGGAAGATAAGGAAGTGTTGTCGGTGTCGGGCACAGACTTTGAATTTGTTCCCCAAAAGGGCAGAGCCTTTGACGTTTTTGCGGCGATACACCGTTACGCCAGGGAAAAGGCAGGGCTTGACGCCGTTGCCTTCAAGGACGGAACGGACGGACGGGTAATTGCCGCATTTGATCGTGTTTCGATGACTATCGGAGAAAACATAGGCCAGACAGGCTTTTTGTTTGAAAGCGGCGAGGGATTTCCCGCCTTCTTTGCGGATATATTTAACAAATATGCCCGTGATGCCTCGTCGGCGGTCGGACTTGCAGAGCATATCCGCAGTCTGCCGCATGCGGAGTTTTCCGCAAGGATACTTTCCTTTTTCGACGGCGGAAACAACTATTCCCTGAGCTTTTATAAGGGTGCGCTCGAAAACCGAGCCATGCTGACCGAGATATTAAACAATACCGACCTCAGCCCCGACGTCAAGTGGGACGTGGTAAACTTTATCCAGTCGCCCGAAAACGGCATTGCCGAGATCGCCTCGCTCATTGAGGCGGTGGATGCCGAGGTCGGGGAGGAATATATCCGCTCCGCCGAGCTTTTAAGCGATCTTTATGCGACGGTGGAGGAGGGACTTAAAAGGACCGATATGGACCTTCTGCATCGCAGAAATTTCCGCTATGAAGACTATATCTCAAGCGGTGGGGTGACGGAGGTCGTCTGGATCGCCGCATTGTTTGAACCGGTCGACGTTGCTTTTATCCGTGACAGACGAAGTCTGTACGTATATCTGGGCCTCGGCTTTGAGGCAAGCTTTCGCCGGAAGTACGATTCAAGGACCAACCGCGCGGTGCTTTTCAAGGCGTTTGCCGAGAACGTCCGCTTCAGGATACTCGATGAGCTTTCGGGCGGAGAAAAATATGCAAGCCAGCTTTCAAGGTCGCTTTCCCTGCCAATGACATCGCTTATACACCACATGGCGATCCTTGAACAAGCGGACGTGGTCACACGCCGCACGGAGGGCAAAAAGGTCTACTACCGCATAAACGAGCCTATGCTCGAGGTGGCCATCGACCTGCTCTCGGGCTTTTGTAACGGAAGATAGAAGATAAAAAAAGAGGCTTTCCGATCGGAAAGCCTCTTTTGTGCTTTTAGTGGATGTACTCGGGAGTACCGTGGATGGGGGGCAGGGGATTGGGACGGACCATTGCGCCGCCCTGCTCGTAGGACTGGATGACTGCCTCGATATACTCAAGGGTGGCCAGAGCGTCACGTCCGGAGGAACGGATGAATTCGTAGTGAACGCCGTTGGTAATGTCCTCGAGGAAGGCGTGGATCCTGGAGGGGAAGGTGGCATCGAAGGAGGTGATGCCGGTGTTGATGACCTCGGGCTCGGGGAGGTACTTGTTGCCGTTTTCGTCGACCTTGTGGCCTGCCCAGTAGGTCAGCTTTTCCACGCAGTTTTCGATGCAGAAGGTACCCTTGGTGCCGGCGTGCTCATAGCTCCACCAGCCGCCAAGACCGAATCTTGCGTCGCCGCGCTGACTGATAAGGACGCCGACGCCGCCGTTCTCGAACTTGCAGTTTACGCTGTTGATCGAGAGCATGGGGTCGCCTGCGGTCTTGCGGACGCCGGGACGGTCCAGGAAGGCCTGAATGTGGGTAATGTCACCGCAGAAGTAGCGCATGACCGAGAAGGGATGGGTCAGGAAGGCCTTGCAGTGGGAGTAGGGCTTGAGCCAGCGGGACTTGGGATCGCCGACGCCGCCGTAGCCAAGGTCGCTTCCGTCGAAGCCGACCTTGTGGATGCAGTAGGCAAGCTCGCCTATGTCGCCGTCGAGTTGATGCTTTTTGGCAATGGCGGCCACGTCGGTGAAGTAGTGGTTGAGGTTACAGCCAAGATACAGACGGTTGTCAAGGCCGTACTTTACCAGTGCGCGGGCGTCTCTGATGACGGCGCAGAGGGGCTTTTCGCAGAGGACCTTTTTGCCTGCCTCGAGAAGCTCGAAGGCGGGCTCAAAGTGGAACGAGCCGTTCTCGTAACCGCTGGTGCAGACCGAAACGACCTCTACGTCGGGCTCACCGTCGATGAGCTCCTTTACCGAGTAGTAGGCCTTGACGCCGAATTCCTCGGCGGCCTTGTCGGCCTTTTCCTTGTTGATGTCGCAGACTGCGATGAGCTCGGCGAGCTCGTCGTTTTTATAGGATCTTGCGTGGGTATGGCCAATTCCGCCCATACCGACTACGGCGCATTTGAGTGCCATGATTTCTTCCTCCTATTTCTTTTGTTCCTGCAGCTTCTGTGCTGCGGCGGGGTCACCTATGTGCATTCCGTTGTATGCCTCGTCCGAGGATACAAAGGCTCTGCCGATATCGTTCCAGAGGGTGGCGGCGATGTCTATGGGGTTCTCGGTCTTACAGGCCTTCTTGCGCTTTGCAATGTGCTTTTCCATACGTGCCTTGAGCATCTTTACCACTGCGGGCTCCTTGTCGGCGACGTTGTTGAGCTCGAGGGGGTCCTTGATGAGGTTGTAAAGCTCAACGGGGGGAGCGTAGTGGAAGTCGGGCTCGAGAGCGACGATGAGCTTCCATTCGGGGGTACGCCAGCCGTGCTTGCGCTGCCAGGTTGCCTCGGTGATGTACATCTCGGGCTCTGCCTCTCTGGGCTTGCCGGTCCAGAAGGAGGTCAGGCTGCGGCCGTCAAACTTGAGCTTGGTCTTGATGCCCAGCAGCTCAAGAACGGTGGGCATAACGTCCTTTTGCTGGACGTAATCGTCTACGACGCCTTCGGCGGGGACGACACCGGGGAACTTAAGCACAAGCGGTACCCTCAGAGTGACGTCGTACAGACCGTGGTGGTCGTACCAGCAGGAGTGCTCGTCAAGGGTCTCGCCGTGGTCGGAGGTCAGGACGATAAGGGTCTCATCCTCGATGCCGAGGTCGGTAAGGGTGGAAAAGAGCTGCTGGATGCAGCTGTCCATGTAGGCGATGGCGCCGTCGTACTGGGCGTTTACGTATTCCTTATCGGTGCAGCCGGCGGGGAACCATTCACGGAAGTAGTCACGGAAGGGCTTGAAGTCGTACAGCTCGTCCAGGGAGTGATTTTCGGGATCGCACTCGTCTCCGCCGTAGAACATCCTGTCAAAGGGAGCGGGGGGCAGATAGGGAGAGTGGGGATCCATGTGTCTCAAAAAGAGGAAGAAGGGCTTGTCCCCTGCGGCAAGACGCTTGAGCTCGGGGATGGCGACCTCGTTGAGGTTCATGGCCTTGTGGGCCTTGCCGTCATCGTGATCGGCGCCCCAGCTGGGGTAGGTGATGTATTTGTCAAAGCCGTGGGTGTAGGCGCCGTCGCCAAAGCCTATGCAGGTAGAGGCGTAGCCGTTTTCGCCCAGGACCTCCTGAAGGGTGATGCCCTTGGGAAGCTCGGGGACGTTTCTGAGGGTGACTATGCCCGTACCGAAGCAGTCACGTCCGGTAAGCAGAGCCGAATAACCCGGAGGGGTGGGGATGCTGGGGGAGAAGCAGTTGAGGAAGTTTACACCGTCCTCGGCCATACGGGAGATGTGAGGGGTGTTGTTGCGATGGTAGCCGCAGAGTCCCATGTTAAGGGCACGGCAGGAGTCGATGCCTAAAAACAGCAGGTTGGGTCTTTTCTTCATTATACAATTCCTCCGTTTGGGAAGTTATCTTGCGCCGAGTGCCTTGAGGCAGGCGTTCATATAGCCGTAGCTTTCGGCGGCAACTATATTGGCGTCTGCAAGGGAGAGATCGGGGCCGATGATCTCCAGGTCGACCGGACCGGAGTAGCCCTGCTTGACCATCTCACCGATGTAGCCCTGAAGGTTTATGTTGCCGGTGCCGCAGATCTGCTCGAAGGGGGTGCCGGGAGAGCCCTGACGGACGTGGCAGTCGCGGATGTGGATGTGCTTCATGGCAGAGAGAACGGCGGAAAGGGCGTTTTCGGGCTCTTCACCGCAGCGGTAGATGTGAGAGGGGTCCATATCGATGCCGAAGTAGGGGTTCTTGATGCCCTCGATGGCACGCAGGGTGGTGGGGGTGGAGAAGATGCTTGCGCCGACGTGAGCCTTCATGCAGAGGGTAACACCGTAGCTTTCGGCGATGGAGGCCAGCATATTCATGTGGTTGATGCACTCAACGATGTCCTCCTCGACGTTGGACCTGCCGCGGGGACCGATGTTGATAACGGGGATACCGATGCCGACGGCGGCTTCAAAGGCAAGACGCAGTCTGTCGGGGTCGGAGGAGGCAACCTCGCTTGCGAGGATCTCCATGTTGAATTCTTCGCACAGCTCGCGGATCTCGTTTTTCTGATCCTTCCAGTTGTTGAGGTCAAGGTGCTCGCACATACCCTGGATGGCAGAGATCTCAAAGCCGTCGTAACCGATCTTGCTGAGGCTTTCAACGGCCTGCCTGAGGGTGCAGGTCTTGTAGAGAACGGTATTTGCTCCGAGTTTGATCATACTTTCGTGGACTCCGCCCGTAACGGGGGGAGATCCGTTCACCTCCGTATATAGGATATAATGATTATATATCCTGTCGGTCTATTTTTCAATAGATTTCGCCAAAGGAGACGAAATAAAATTTGCGGAAATGTATAAACGGGGGCGGCATAAAATAAACCGTCACGGATGCGGAATAATGTGCATCCTCAAGACGAAAAAAATATATTTACAACAATATCAGCCTATGGTATCATTGCTTTAGCAGACTAATGTAAGTTCGAAAGGATGATAGGAATGAGAAAGCTTTTATGCTTGGTTCTCTGCCTTGCAGTGCTTGCCGGCTGCGGCGGAGGAAAGGTCCCTGCACAAACTACCGAGCCCACTGCTGCTACCACCACCGCACAAACGACGGCGGCAACGACCCCCATACCGCCCAGAGATCCTGCCTACAACGTAGGCGAGATACGCATCGGTGACGTCAGCCTGAGCGAATATAAGGTCGTGCTTCCCGAAAACCCCTCGGAAAGCGTTGCCTACGCCGCAGATGAGTTT
>JAFXIT010000021.1 GCA_017532825.1 Clostridia bacterium | reverse complement strand
GACCCCGTTGACCCCGTCGACCCCGTTGATCCGGTTGATCCGGTTGATCCCGTCGATCCCGTTGACCCCGTCGACCCCGTCGATCCCGTTGATCCCGTCGATCCGGTTGACCCTGTTGATCCTGTTGATCCCGAGGAGCCCATCGACATCCCCGATGATGACGTCCCCCTGAGCGACGTTCCCGACACCGGCATCGGTTCGGTTGCAGTCTGGGCAGTCGGATTTGCCGCCTCCGCAGTAATGCTCGGCGCACTCCTGCTCAAGGCAAAGAAGGAAAACTAAACCAAATACAAAAAGCCCGATACGGAAGCTCTCCGTATCGGGCTTTTTTCTTGTCTTGGGATCATTCTTTGACGTTTGTGCAGGTGACCAGCCACTCCTTGCGACCGTTCCAGCGCACCGAGGATGCGGAAGCACGCACCGTAACGCCGTAGTTGGGATTGTTGACGGTCAGCTGCGCCCCGTCGCCTGCCTTGATGGGACAGTTCTCGCAGGGCTTATCCAGTCCGAAGAAGGCCTTGTAGCAGGGTGTGCCGATTGTGACCGAGGAGTCAAGCTGCGACACGCTTCCGTTAAAGAACTTTAAGCGGTAGGTACCCGTCTCCACGATGTAGACGTAGGAGTACTGCTCGTCGAGTATGCGCTTCATATCCTCAAAAAGCTCCTCGGAATGCCGCTGGGCACGCTCCTTGAGAATAAATATGGAGACTATCTGGGAAAGGAGGGAGACAAGCTCTATCTGCTCCTTCATCCAAAGACGGGGGGCTTTGCAGTCGTCAAGACCGACATATCCCCTGAATACGCCCTTTTCACGTATGGCGCAATGGAGCATTGCACGGATGCCCTGCGGCTCGACTATGGCTCGGATGCTGTCGTTGAGCTCGTTGATGTCGGTGCAGTAGAGAAGCCCACGCTCGTCAAAGCTCTCGATAAAGCCCGGAAGGTCGGCGTAGCTGATGTCCTGCAGGTTTTCTATCTCGGGCTCGACCCCGTCGTTGCACCACTCGAAGGTGTTGGAGCAGGTGGTGTTATCGTCGTTGTTTTCAAAGACGTAGACACGGCTGACGTTGAGCTGCCTTCCGATAAGCTCCATGACCGAGTTGACCGTACCCTCAATGTCGTTGGTATCGTAGAGGCGCTGGAAGACGTACTCGGTAAGTCCGCCGCCCGCAATACCCAGTATCTGTTCGGAGTCGATCCTGCGGCTGACGGTGGAGTACCTCGGCTGGATAAGGTCGCTGTCGTAGATGTGGTAGCCGTTTTTGCCGTTTTCCTTTGCCTGATAGAGGGCAACGTCGGCCTTGCGGAAGAGCTCGGAGTAGTCCGTACCGTGGTCGGGAAGCATGGAAACGCCGATGGAGCAGGAAAGGTCTATGTCCCCAAGCTGTCCCGTATACATCTGGGAGATCGACCTTATGAGGCTGTCGCACCTCTTTGCGACGGTGTTTCTGTCGGAGATGTTGGGGGAGAAGGCGAGGAACTCGTCTCCGCCTATGCGGACGATGATGTCACGCTCACGGAACATTCCGCGGATGGTATCTGCGACGTTTGCAAGCAGGGCGTCACCAAGAAGATGTCCGTAGCGGTCGTTTACCAGCTTGAAGTTGTCAAGGTCGATTATAAAGAAGGCACCCTTGAGCTCGTCAGCCGAGGAAAGCACCTCGCTTATGCGGCGGCGGCCTGCCTCCTTGTTGAGAAGCTTGGTCAGAGCATCCTGGTCGGCACGCTCGGCAAACTCAAGGGAGAGCTTCTTTTCGGCGTCGATATCGGAGATTATTCCGATAATATTGATTACCTCGCCCTCGGTGTTGCGCTGGGCGGTCATACGGATGCGGTTCCAGATGTACTTGCCCGAGTTGTTGGCAATACGTGCCGTAAGCTCGACGAACCTGACATCGGTCGAGCGTACCTCGGAGACCTTTTCAAAAAAGATGTGCAGATCGTCGGGGTGGAAGTGGGAGCGTGTACGCAGGTTGTAGCTGGCCTCGGTGTGGATGTGGTCGTAGTCGAAATGCTCCTTCCAGTTGTCCGAGAAGGTCAGAACGTCGCTTGCAACGTCCCACTCAAAGAGGATATCTTCGGTATCCTCGATTATGGTGCGGTAGGCAGAGATGGAGTCGATGCGCTTTTTGACCCTTGAATAGGAGAAGCTGCAGTCTACGGCAATGCCGTTGAGCTGCTCGGTGCCGTCCTCTCCGATGCGGAGCTGGCCTCTGTAAAAGACGTAACGGAGAGCGTTCTTTCCCGAAAGGGGTAGAATGGCCTCGAAAAGTGAGGAACGGGAAAGCTGCTCGGCGAGGTCTTCCGTGGCAGAGGGCAGGGAGGAGGAGATGAGATCGAGAAGCCCCTTTACGCAGTGCGAGCCGCTGTCGTAGCCAAGCAGAGAAAGAAGCTCATTTCCCCCGTCGACAAAGCTGAGGGAACGGTCGTAGCGGCAGGTAAGGCGTATGACCTCGGTCGGCAGGGGGACTTCCTCGGAGGCTCTGCCGTCCTCGGCGGGCAGCCAGACGATGATAGCCTTTCGGGCGTCCGAGCCGTCGGTCGATATGCGGAGCGTCGAGGCGTTGTACCTTCTGTAAACGCCGTCTCTTCCCTTGACACGGTAGCTTCTGGAGCTCTTGCGGAGTCCCTGGGAGAAGAAATCGGCAAGGTATCCGTCCAGGTCGGAGGTGACGAAGTGACGGTCGTCGGGGTGGATGGATTCCTCTGCAAAACGGGTCATGGCCTCCTGGAAGGTAGCTACGTGGGCAAATGCCGAGAAGGTGAGCATGGGGTCGTAGACGAGGTGGAAAAGCCCCTGGTCGAAGTCTATCTCAAGGACGCTTGCGTTGGTGTGGTGGAGCAGTGCGCGGTATTTGACCGTGGCCTCCTCAAGTGAGCCTGCGTCGGACTTCTTGGGCGGCGGAAGGGGGACGGTGATGTTGTCGGCGTCGGGATCACGTCCGTTTGAGTAGGACCTTGCAAGCTCCTCAAAGCTTCCTCTGATGTGCTTGAAGCACTCAAGAAGCTTGGGGGAAAAGACGCCGCACTCGCCGTTGATTATCATATTGGAGGCCTCAAGGTAGGGTATGGCCTTTTTGTAGACACGGTCGGTCGTGAGGGCGTCGTATGCGTCGGCAAGTCCGACCACCTGGGCGCAGATGGGGATGTCGTCGCCCTTGAGCCCCTCGGGATAGCCGCTTCCGTCGAAGCGCTCGTGGTGGTAAAGGCAGATATTGTAGGCGTAGCGGAGATAGTCTCCGTTGCCGATGCTGACGAAGTTTTTGAGTATCTCACCGCCGGTGGTGGTGTGGGTCTTCATGACCTCGAACTCCTCGGGGGTGAGCCTGCCGGGCTTGTTGAGTATGTTGTCGGGAATGGATATCTTACCGATGTCGTGAAGTGCGGCGGCCGAGGTAATGGCGCTTATCATATCCTTGGTTATGCCGTACTCGGGGCAGGCGACGGTCAACTCCTCTAAGAGCATCCTCGTAAGACGGCGAATGCGAAGGACGTGGTCGCCCGACTCGGCGTTGCGGTATTCGATTATCGACGAGAGGGTGTCGACCATCTTCTCGTAGGAATCGTGAATGGCGGCCGCCTGGGTCTTGATGACCTTTTCGAGGGTGCGCTTGTTGTAAAACAGCGCAATGACGTTTTCCACCCTGCGGGAGACCATTGCGGCATGGAGGGGGTAGTAGAGCACCTCGGTGGCACCGTTTTCAAGGGCAAAATGCTCGGCACGGTGGTAATTCTCCTCGGTGGTCACCGCCATTACGGGGATGTGCGAGGCAAGCCCGCCCACGGTAAAGGCGGCAAGTGCGTTCTGACCGTCGGAGGTGGTCATATCGACGTCAAAGATGACCGTGGCGACCGAGGTGTAGTTTTCCTCAAGCAGTATTATAAGCTGCTCCGCCGTTGACGCCTCGAGGATATTATAGCTCTGGGAAAGTATCGAGCGCAGAGAGCTTCGCATCTCGGCTGAGGTTGCGGCAAGTATTATCGTATCGTGAGTAAGCATATTACACCTCTTTACTGGGGAAGTCTTCTTGAGAGCGCCTCGGGATCGTCGGCCTTGGAAAGGGCCTCGGCTCGGTCTATAAGCCCCTCCTTTACGAGGAGGGCAAGGGATTGATCCATGGTAAACATCCCCTCCGAGCCGAAAGCGGCAATGGCGGCGGGGAGCTGATGGGTCTTTCCGTCACGGATGAGGCTGCGTACGGCGGGATTGGTGTGCATCACCTCAAAGGCGGGCAGAAGTCTGCCCTCGGCGGTGGTCACAAGCTGTTGGGAGACGGCGGTGTGAAGCACCGAGGCAAGCTGTATGCGTACCTGCGCCTGCTGGGAGGCGGGGAAGGAGTCGATAATGCGGTCGATGGAGTTTGCCGTACCCTTGGTATGCAGGGTGGCAATGACGGTGTGCCCCGTCTCGGCGGCGGTTATGGCGGTGCGCATGGTCTGGATGTCACGCATCTCGCCAAGGAGTATAACGTCGGGAGCCTGACGCAGGGATGCCTTGAGTGCCGAGAAATAGTCCTCGGTGTCGACGGCTATCTCACGCTGGCTGACGATGCTCTTGTCGTTGCGGTGGAGGTATTCTATGGGGTCCTCAAGTGTGATGACGTGGCAGGCTCGGGTGTGGTTGATGCGGTCGATTATGCAGGCCTGGGTGGTCGACTTTCCGCTTCCCGCCGTACCCGTAAAGAGGATAAGACCGTGTGTGACCTCCGAAAGGGACATCACCTCGGCGGGTATGCGAAGTGCCTCCCATGAGGGAATGTCAAAGGACACCACCCGTATCACCGCCGCAAGGGAGGACCGCTGACGGTAGGCACTGACCCTGAATCTGGCAAGTCCGCCTACGGCGAAGGAGAAATCGTCGTCTCCGCTTTCAAGGAAGCCCTTTATGTCACGTCCTGCAAGGGCGTAGAGCTCCCCTAAAAGACCCTCGGTGTCGGGCGGGAGAAGCTTTTGAGAGTCCAAAGGGCGCATCTCGCCGCCGACCTTGACGGTAAGGGGTGCGCCTGCGACCAAAAACAGGTCGGATGCCGCAGTATTTACGGCCTTTTCAAGGCAGGCTCTTATATCCATACGTTCATACCTCGTTTCTTAACCGGGATCGGAGAGCTCCAAGCCCTCGTCGGCCTCCCACTCCGCAGTGCGGATGAGCTGCCATAGGATGATGCTTCCGTTAGTGTCGACCTTGACCGAAAGTGCGCTTACCCCGTCGCAGTCTACGGTAAAGGAGTATCCGTTTTCCTCTGCCTTCACACCCTCGGGAGGCTCTCCCGAGCGTATAAGGGCGAGGATGCGGTCGGCCTCCAGCTCGGCCTCGGCCCTTGCACGGATGCTCTGGGCAGAGACCTCCGAAAGGCGTCTGTTTGCCGATGCGGAGGAGAGGGCGAGCACCGAAAATACCGCAAGGGCAACGGCGCAGAGTATCACCGCCACCGAGCAGACCCCAAAGGGGGTGGGAAATACCTTTTTCCTATTCATAGTCGCCTACCTCCCCGGCCGAAGCCTTAAGGCGGTATATCTCCCCGCCGTCGAAAAGGACGGATATCTCGGCGGCTCGGTAGAGCTCGGAGTCGGTCTTGATGGGGGAGATGACAAGCTCAAGACCAAGCCGCTCGGCCTCGGCCCTCGTAAGCCCGAGGGCAAGCTCGGCAGTCCCGTTTTCCGAGCGGAATATCTCGGCGGCGCTTTGGGCAAGCATCACGGCGTTGTCAAGCCGCAGGGACTCTCTTGAGATAAGCTCGGCCTTTGCAAAGCCGCGAAGGGAGATAGCGGCGGTGAAGGCAAATACCGCAAGCATCACCGTAAGCTCAAAAATTATCAGTAAGGATCGGTTCTTCACGGCGTTACCTCCCCCGAAATGCGGAAAAATAACTCCCGACAGTCCTCTCCAAGCTGCAGCACTAACCTCAAAAGCCCGTCCTCGGCCGAAAGCTCAAGTCCGTCAAGCCCGACCACCCTCTGCCCGTCCTCGGGCAAAAAGCCGTCGATATCGGGGGTAAACAGCTCGCAGAGGCTTCCGCCGTGGCAGTATATTCTGGTAAGATATCTTTCCGAGCCGTAGTACTGCGAAATGACGATGGCGTCGGTCTCCCCGAAGCGCTCGAGGGTGATCGCCTCAGGGTTTGGCGCCGAGGCAAGCTTTGTCGATATGTAGCCTGCGGCAGAGCGCAGGGTGAAGGCGGTATCGTCACGGCGGGTGATGCGGGAAAAGCCGTCGGCTCCTGCGGCGACCGAGCAAAGAAGCATCACCGCAAAAAGCGCAACGGGAAGCAGGGACAAAAGGGCGGTAAGCCTTGAGTTCTTCATGGGGGTCCTCCTAACGCTCGATGACGGTGATGTCGGGCATGAGGTTTTCGGCGTAGACCTCGTAAAATACGGCGTACCTGTCAAGGTCGACGGCCAGGCCGTAGTGCTCTATGAGATAGTCGACGCTCGGCGGATATACACCCTCTACGGCGTAGCAGGCCGCCGCCGCCCGTCGGAGGGCTCGCTCGGTGTTTTCAAGGGCGGTACGCCCAAGCTCACCCTTTAGCTCGGTAAGCCGTTGGGCAACCCCAAAAAGCACCGCCGAGAGCAAAAGGGCGATGAGGACGCCGTATAAGGTTTTCTTAAGACGGCCGCTCATAGTCTTAACCTATCGAGCTTATCAGCTCGGTCAGAGGGAGCATTACCGATATGAGTATCAGCCCCACCGCCGCACAGGAGACTGCCACCGCTATGGGCTCTATCCTGCCTACGGCGGTTTCGAGGGCAGACTCGGCGTCGGCACGGAGCTTTTGCGCAAGACCTCTTGCGGCGGCTTCAAGGTCTCCCCCCTTCATGCCAAGAAAGAGCAGACGGCACTGTGCGGGGGTGAAAAGACCGCTGCGGGAAAGGGCGTCCCATACCTCACATCCCTCTCTTATAAGCTCAAGACAGCGCTCGCAGGCCCGTCTTGCAGACTTGGAGGCAAGAAGCTCACCCGAGGTGCGGATGGCGTTTTCGGGGTCAAGTCCGCCCGAAAGGGAAAGGGCAAAGCCCTCGGCAAAGCGGGCACGGGCAAGAGCTCTGCCCACACCCCGCTCCGAGCGTCCGTCAAAGCCGAAAAGCCTGTCACGGACGGCGGGCGAAAGGATAAACACACAGAGAAATATCGGAATGAGTGCAATAAGCCCAAAAAGGACGGGTGCGGCCGAGCCGATCGCCCTTCCAAGGGAGAGCATGGCCGCCGAGATCCCCGTCAGCTCGCCGCCCAAGGAGGCGTAGACCTCCTCAAAGATCGGCAGAACGTAGACCGTAAGCAAAAGCGACACTGCAAGCATTACCGCAAGAACGGCCGTCGGAAAAACGACGGCACGGCGGAGGGCAGTGTCGGTTGAGTCAAGTGATGAATAGTGCTCTGCGAGGGCGAAAAGTGTCTCCTCGCTCCTGCCCGAGGCCTCGCCCACGGCAAGCATGGAGACCCCCTCGGCAGGGATAAGTCCCGATGCCGAAAGGGCTTGGGAGAGTGAAAGCCCCGAGTCTATCTGTCCGCAGATGCTCTCAAGGGCGGACTTAAGGCGGCTGTCGGTGCATTGCTCTGCCAGGAGCGCCACGGCGGTAGCCGAGTTTGCCCCTGCGTGGGAGAACATTGCAAGCTCTCTGAAAAGCTCCGAAAGAGCTCTGTAAGAAAGGTGAGTCCTCTTCATATACCCTCCTTGCACTAATAAACGTATTTTTCGGTATAGTTTTTACCGTCGCCGATATAGTCCATTATCTTGTCGCTTCGGTCGCCCGAGGAGGCGTAGGTCGGGTCCATACGGTGCCAGGACGAGCCGTCGAAGAATATCACCCCGTCGACCCAGCCCTCGTCCTCGGTCCAGACGCTTATCCAGGCGTGGTAGGCCGTACCCGCATAGCCGACGACCAGCTTGCAGGGGATACCCTGGCTGCGGAGCATTCCCGCCATGAGTGCGGCGTAGTCAAAGCAGATGCCCTTTTTCTTTTCAAGCACCCTGTCAAGCTCGGGCAGGTATCCGCTTTTGACCGAGCTTGCAAGCTCGTAGTCGTAGCTTAGGGTGTCGACGGTGAAATCGTATATCGCCGCCACCTTTTCAAGGGGGGAAGAGAGGTACTTTGTCAGCTGATAGGCCTTCTCCACGGCGTTTGGAGCGGCGGAGTAGTTTACGTACTGGTTTGGATAGAGGAATGCGCCGAAGTCGTTTTCAAGCTCGGCGGTAAAGGTAAGGGAGAGCACCGTCGAATACTTGCTCCCCTCGACGTTTTGAAAGACGGTAAGCTTGTAGCTTCCGCTCCCCTCCGAAAGGGGAAATACCTCCCAAGCGCCGGGCTGAAGGTTGTAGGTGTAGGTCGAAAGGGGACCCTTGAGCTGTGCCTTGATGCGCTTTTGGGTGTCAAGGTTGAATTTTACCATGACGTACCCCTCGGAGGTGTTTGAATAGTCGATAAGGGCGTAGGTGTTGGACTTTTGAAGGACACCCGACGCCTCTGCCTCCAAAAGGATGGGCCTCGGAGCGGGGTTGTCGGGAATGATCGCAAGATCGCTCTTGGAACTCTCCGCCGTGGTGTTTGTCGCAACTGTCGTTGCGACGGAGGTGGTCTTTACCGTTGTCGTTGTGACGGCGGTGGTCTTTGCCGTTGTCGTAGCGGTAGTTGTGACCGGTGCAGTAGTTGTCGCAGCTGTCGTTGCGACGGCGGTGGTCTGTGCCGTTGTCGTTGCGACGGTAGTGACCGGTGCAGTAGTCGTCGCAGCTGTCGTTGCGACGGTGGTTGTCGCAACTGTCGTTGCGACGGTCGTTGCCGTAGCAGTCGAAAGTGTGGTGTCTGCGGGATCACCGCCCGCAGGCGGAAAAAGGCGTGCGGAAAGAGAGACGACGATAGCCGCCAGAACGG
>JAFXIT010000020.1 GCA_017532825.1 Clostridia bacterium | reverse complement strand
CGATCATCATGCCTTCGATGAGGCTGTGGGGATCGGACTCGATAACGGCACGGTCCATAAACGCACCGGGGTCGCCTTCGTCGGCGTTGCAGCAGACGTACTTCTTTCCGGGGGGCTGCATACGGGCGAAGTTCCACTTGGTACCGGTGGGGAAGCCTGCGCCGCCGCGGCCGCGGAGTCCGCTGTCGCTGATGAGCTTTATGACCTCGTCGGGGGTCATCTCGGTCAGGACCTTACCAAGAGCCTGGTAGCCGTCCACACCGATGTATTCGTCGATGTTTTCGGGGTTGATAACACCGCAGTTACGCAGTGCGACACGCTTCTGCTTTTTGTAGAAGCCGGTCTCGTTGAGGGAATTGGCCTTTACGCCTTCGACGCCGGAGTGGTCATAAACGAGGCGCTCGACCTTACGTCCCTTGAGCAGATGCTCGGAGACGATCTCGGGGATGTCTTCTACGGTAACCTTGCTGTAGAAGGTTCCGTCGGGGTAGATGATCATTATGGGACCGAGGGCGCACAGACCGAAGCAACCGGTCTTTATGACCTGAACTTCGTTTTCAAGGCCCTGAGCCTTGATCTCTTCCTCCATTTTAGTGGCGATCGCAGGGCTGCCGGAAGAGGTACATCCGGTACCGCCGCAGATCAATACGTGTGAACGTATCATGTATTTATCCTCCCTATACCTTTGTTTGCTCCTGTTTGGATCACACCGAGGCGCCGATGGTGTATTCGGATACGACCTTGCCGCCCATGATGTGCTCTTTGATGACCTTTTCGACCTTTTCGGCAGTCATCTTTACGTAGGTGACCTTCTCGTCGCTTCCGGTATAGACCTCGACGACGGGCTCGTACTGGCAGATGCCTATGCATCCGGTCTGGGTGACGGTGACGGTCTCGGAAAGTCCGTTCTTGGCGACCTCGTCTACGAAGGCGTTAAGTACGGGTCTGGCTCCGGCTGCGATGCCGCAGGTGGCCATGCCGACTACGATACGGGTATTGCCGTTTCCTTCGCGGAGGGCGACCTGTGCCTTCATCTTGTCCCTGATTGCTGCAAGCTCGGCTAACGTTTTCATAACTTGATTTCCTTTCTGGTTTTAGGTTATGTTTATATTTTAAATAGCTTAAAACATACGCATTTGATCGTACTGCCCTCGAAGGTTTTCTTCTATCCAGGCAAGCACCTCCGGTTCCGAAAGCGATACCCCATCCAGTACCTCACGGAGCTCGGGTGTCGAAAGCTCGACCCGCCCCTCCCCTGCACTATGGCTGAATATCACGTCGGTATCCGGGTTTCCCTGAATGACGGTCGTCACGGTCGAGACGATGTCTCCCAAGGGTGTGAAATCTATATGCCGTTTGTTAAAATCGGCCCGTATGAGGGTGCCGTGGTCCTCACCCGTTGAGGATTCTATGCTCACGCCGCCGCCCGTCTGCTCTGCCGCAAGTGTAAGCAGCGGAATACCCAACCCGACGTTTCGGGTGGTACGGGTCGTGGCAAAGGGGTCCTTGACCCTGCTTAGAAGCTCCTCCGACATTCCGCATCCGTTGTCACGTACCCAAAAGGAAAACCGTTCGTCGGTCTCCTCAAGGCATATCTCTATGCGTGTTGCCCCGGCCTTGACCGAGTTCTGCACGATATCGAGAATGTTCAGCGAAAGTTCCTTCATTGTCCTTTTCTCAACAGTGTAAAGAGATTTTTTCTGACGTCTGCGGACGAGGCGACCTCCGGAAGCTCTAAGAAGTTTTCCGCCTCGTTTATATCATATAGGTAGTGAGCATCGGAATTTACCAGCACCGACCTCCCCCGAAGGTCATCCCTGTCGGTATCAAAGCTGCCGTCGTGCAGCTCGATATTACACGAAAGGAGGCTCGGGCGGAAGTGCGCCGAGGACGGCGATGATGCCGTTTGTATCACGGTCGACGTGTGCCGGAAAGCACACCCCTCCGTATTCCTCGCACAGCCGCCATGCATCCTCTAGCATAAGGGTGGTTGCGTTGATAAGAAGTCTGTCCTCCTCGGAGATGACGTTGTCCTCGGCGTCGAGTATCTGCTGTCTGCCGAAGATGTCGGGACGGTTCTTTATCCTTGGCAGGAACTCCTCCACCCTTTCATCAAACGCCATTGCGTCCTCAAGGTGCTCAAACAGACACACAAGATGTATCTCCTCGGCGGTGGTAAGCTCCATACCGGCGACCGGCACAATCCCCTGCCGTCGGCAGGCGGTAAAAAAGGCCGGACAGTTTTTGCAGGAATTATGGTCGGTCAGGGCGGCGATCTGCAGTCCCTTGAGTGCCGACATACCTGCGATATTGTTGACCGTCATATCCCCGTCGCCGCAGGGCGACAGACAGGAATGGATGTGAAGATCGTAGTAATACCTCATAGTCCGATCTGCGCAAGTCCCTTGCACAGCTCAAATGCGCTTGCATTGCTGCGAAGGAGGTTTACTCCCCTTTGAACCGCACTTTGGACCACCTCGGTGTCTACCTCGGCACCGTCGGCGACTATGACGCAGGCGGCGTCGGTAAGCGAAGCAACGGCAATGACGTTGACGTTGGTCATTATCGTGATCCAGGCCTCATCCGAGCGCAGATGAGCCATAACGTAGCTCAGCAGATCGCCCGTGAAGCCGCCCTTCAGCTCACGTTCACCCTCGGTCAGAGCAAGGGCCTCAAGGCCCAGTTCGGACACAAGCTCGGAAACGGTCTTACTCATCTTTCCCGTCCTTCTCTCCGAGAAATTCCTTTATCTTCTCCCTCATGCATACGATGCACTCCTCGGGTGTGGAGTAGCCCTTTATAACGTCCTCGGCAAATGCCATACAGGTCGGCGAGCCGCAGGAGCCGCAATCGAGGGCCGGAAGGGTCTGATAAAGCTTTTCAATATCCTTGAGCTTTTCGACCGCCGTATTGCGGTCGCCAAGCTCGGTAAGGGGTTCGTATCCTATCTCGCTTTTGAGGAAATATTCATCGGGAATATATCCGTCGTCGGGTCCGTCTCCCGACCTGACCCAGTTTTGCGAGACGGGTAGATAGCGCTTGAGCATCTGAAGCCTTGCCTGGGCGATATAGGGGTTTTCAACCGTCATAACGCCGCCAACACAGCCTCCGTCGCAGGCATTGAGCTCAATAAAGTCAAGATCTGCGAAGTTCTCGTTGTCTATCTCCTCAAGCACGCGGATGACGTTTTCTATGCCGTCCGCGGCGAGGTATTTATCGTTGAACACCGCCGTGGCTTCGCCGCCGGTCGATGCCCACCCTATTCCGACCATGCCCGTCCGTGCGAGCGGTTGGGGGGTGGTGATGTTTTTTATAACGCCTCTGAGGGCGAAATAGATATCGTTTACCGATACAACTGCGTCGACGTTGCTCTTGTCTCCTGCCAGTCGGTTCTTGACGTAGCTTACCTTTGCCGGGCAGGGCGATATAAAGCAGATGCAGACGTCCTCGGCCTTGAGCTCGGGATGGCGCTCAAGCACCCTCCTGCGGGCAAACATTGCCGCCATCTCGACCGGGGGAACGATCGGCATAACGTGGTCGCACAAAAACGGATAGCGTTGGCTTATCAGCCTCACGACCACGGGGCATGCGGAGCTTATTATCGGCTTTGATATGTCGCTTCGCTTGAGGTATCTCCTTGTGTAGGCGGACACCAGCTCGGCGGCGGTAGCCACCTCGTAGACGTCGTCAAATCCGATCTCCAGCAGTCCCTCAAGAACTCTGTCTATATCGTCAAGTCCGCTGAACTGTCCGTACAGCGAGGGTGCGGGAAGGGCAACCAGAAAACGGCCTTCGGCCTTGAGGGCATCAAGCTTGTCGCAGATGGCCCGCTTGGCCTTGTAGGGACAGGCCCGTATACACTCGCCGCAGTCGATACAGCGCTCGGAGTTTATCACGGCGTGCCCGTTTCGTATTCTGATCGCCTCGGTGGGACAACGCTTAAGGCAGTGTGTACAGCCCTTGCACTTTTCGGTGTCAAGGGATACCGAATGCTGATACTTTTTCATACGGTCTTCACCCGCATGGTTATCCTGGTGCCCTTCATTACCTCGGTATCGATGGTCATTTCATCGGTATACCTTTTCATGTTGGGCAGACCCATACCTGCGCCGAAGCCGATGGCTCTGACCTGCTCGGGAGCGGTCGAGAAGCCCTCCTGCATTGCAAGCTCGATATCGGCAATGCCCGGTCCGTCATCCTCAAGTACTATCTCGATGTAATCGTCGAAGACCGACACCTCTGCCCTGCCGCCTCCGGCATGGATCACCATGTTGATCTCGCCCTCATACATCGCTATTGAAACACGCCTGATTATCTCCGGCGAAAATCCGAGCTGTCTGAGCGCCTTCTTTACACGTCCGGAAGCATCCCCCGCCGAAGTAAAGTTCTCGCCGTCGACAGTAAAATTCATCCTGTAGGGCTCGCTCATTTCAGTTCTCCGCCTCAATTATTTGTTGGGGCGCAGACCCGCCGAATAGAGAACGCCGCAGGCTTCGTACATACGAAGATCGGTCCTCATCAGCACTATCCCGCATTCGCGGGCAAGCTCGATCATTTCGGCTGTCGGCGCCTTGCCTCTGACAAAGATCACGCATACCATATCGATCATCTCGGCAGTCCTTATTACCTGGGGATTGACAAGACCCGTAAGCAGTACGGCCTGATCCTTGACATATGCCAGCACGTCGCTCATCATATCGCTTCCGCAGGCGGACGATACCTCACGGTCAAGATCGTCCCCCTCGGTTATGAGTGTTGCGCAAAGCGCGCTTCTAACGTCGGACAGTTTCATATCGTTTTTTAGTTCTGTCTGTGGCTTGCAAGAATGCCCTTGATGTCGTTGGGGGCGATCTTGCCGTAAACGCTTTCGTTGATGAGCATTACGGGAGCAAGTCCGCAGCAACCGAGGCAACGGGTGTCCTGAATGGAGAACTCGCCGTCGGGGGTGGTCTCGCCGACGGTTATTCCAAGCTGCTTCTCAACGGCGTCGAGAATGGCCTGGGCGCCCTTGACGTAGCAGGCAGTACCCTGGCATACGCTGATGACGTTGCGGCCCTTGGGGGTAAGAGAGAACTGTGCATAGAAGGTAACTACGCCGAACACCTCGGCAAGAGGTATATTCAGTTCCTCGGATATAATGGTCTGCACTTCAATGGGAAGGTAGCTGTAGATGTCCTGTGCCTCCTGAAGAACGGGCATCAGTGCGCCGGGCATATTCTTGTACTTGGCAGTGACCTCGTAAAGCTTTTTTTCCTGTTCGGGTGTCCCGTTGAAGGGGATCTGTGATTTAGTGCTCATAGATATTTCCTCCCTTATCTGATGATACGTATGGGTTTCCACGTATCTATATAATTATATCATAATTCTATAAAAAAGCAAGTAAAATTTGCGTTTTCTCACGGCTGCGACCTTTATCTCTCCTACTCGCCCTTTTACAGTCTACATTGTAGCCTCTGCGGCGGGTATTTGTCAACCCACGAAAATGTGTTGCACCCTGCTTTTTTGTGTGATATAATAGCCATACAGGGTCACTTCACGCAAAAAAATAAAACCAAATCCGCTTCTTGCACCGTCCCTGCGACAGAGTCTCTTCCTTTTGATGTAAGGTGCGGAAGCTTCCGACTTTGGAGGGTATATATTCTATGAAGATTTCCGTCCGTCCCGCTCCCCTTATCCTTTCGGCAGTGCTTGCATTTACCTCTGCCTGCGCCTCGGGCTCTCCCGCAGTCTCGGAGGCGACCACCGCCGCGACCACCGCCGCAACTACCGCCGCGACCACCGTTGCAACTACTCCCCCTCCCGAGACGACGTCCACCGAAAGCCAAAGCTACCGCACCCCCGTAAAGGATGTGGTCGACGGAAAATACGTCTACCGTGAGGTAAAGGAAATGGAAAGATACACCGACCTGCGTGACCCCTTCCTCAGGTTCGACGGAAGCAGGGTAGAAACTCCCGAGGAGTTTTACGAAAACAAGGCCTATCTCCGTGAGCTGATGCAGCACTACGTCTACGGCCACCTGCCGCCCCATCCCGAAAGCATAGAGCTCGTTGAAAAAACGACCGAGGACACCCTTGATGGTATAGCCGTCACCGAATACCATACCGTCGCCTTCGACGGACTTTCGATGAAGATACGCATCACCTACCCCGTCGGTGCGGAGGCTCTGCCGGTCGTGATGCGGCTTGACTACCTCTGCGAAAGGGATTACGCCCCTGCGGTGGAGGATGAGATGCTCCTTGAGGGAAAATACATCTTCGTAACGGTCAGCCGCAAGGACCTCTGTCCGGACGAGCCGCATGACAGATCCGAGCTTCCCTATGGCGAGTACGACCTCGGTGCGGTCGGTATATGGGCCTTTGGTGCCATCGTCGCCCTTGACTACATCGAAGATATGCCGCAGATAGACCCCACCCGTGTCGCCATAACCGGCCACTCACGTGACGGAAAGGCGGCCATCTGTGCCGCGGCGATGGACGAGCGCTTTGCGGCGGTCATACCCAACGGCTCGGGCTGCGGCGGCGCAGGCTCGTTTACCGTCATGGGCAGCGGAAGCGAGGACCTCAACTCGATAATCTCGAACCTCGGATGCTGGTTTTCATCCGAGCTTGCCACCTTTGGCAAGGGCTCCAACGTAAGGCGTGTCCCCGTTGATATGATATTTGCCCTTGCCTGCATCGCACCCCGTCCCGTACTCTGTACCGAGGCAAAAAACGATCTGTGGGCAAACCCTCTCGGCACTTATACAAATATTACCGTCCTTAACAAAATATGTGCATTCCTGGGCGGTCCCGAGGACAGCTGCGGAATGGTGATACGTGAGGGCGACCACGCCCAGACCGACGAGGACTGGCGCAACCTCATCGCCTTCACCGACAGGGTCTTTTACGGTATCGAGCCCTCGGTCGACTTCAATACAGAATATTTCGACGTTTCGGATAAAATACCCTGGGAGGTCCCCTGTAGCTGACCGCTCCAACACAATAATTCGTTATTGCTTGTGCAAGATGGTAGAAATAGCGATATTAAATTTGGATATCACTGTCGAATAAAAAACCGATTACAACGATATCCAGTCGCACCCCCTGTTTTGCTTAACAACACTTGGTTAAATGAAGAATAGGAGAGATGTCAATGAGCACACACACTCACAAGTATTGTCCAAAGTGTGGAAACATGTACGAGAGTTATTCAACACTAACAAAGCACATGTACAACCACTATGGTTGCCCGTTTTTGAAGTGTTCTCAATGTGGAACAGTTTTTGTAGATAAAGACATAAAAGAACACGCGTTTTTTCCCAAGGAAAAATTTGTAATTTCAAATTTCAATTGTATTATGACTATGTTTTTTCCATTTGGGGTGTTGGGAGTAATGTTTTTAGTACCCCTCTTTTATGATAAAACAGCATTTGACACTTATGCAGGTTGGGTATCACTCACGTGTGCAATCGTCTCAATCGGTATTTATTTGTGCTGCGTTATTTTTGCATTCCGAAACAGGAAGAAAGCCCAACGAGAGTTAGATACCGCATATTCAAAATCGGAACAAAGATTAAAAGACCCAAATTACGTCAAAATGTTAAGGCAAGCAGGAGTCTATTTCCCCGAGCAAATCAAGTAGATATAATATCCATTGGCTCCTCATTCTTACAACAAGATTTACATTAAAAATAACCCATCTCGTTTTGAACGAGGTGGGTTATTTTTTCAATTACCGTTAAACCTTTAGCTTAATAGCATCATCGGAAAAACTTTTTCTTTACTTTTTGGGGGTGAGCTCGGTCATACCGCCCATGTAGGGGCGCAGAGCCTCGGGGATGGCAACGCTGCCGTCGGCACGGAGGTTGTTTTCAAGGAATGCAATGAGCATTCTCGGAGGAGCGACGACGGTGTTGTTGAGGGTGTGGGCAAAGTACTTGCCCTTCTCCCCTGCCACACGGATCTTGAGGCGGCGTGCCTGAGCCTCGCCGAGGTTGGAGCAGGAGCCGACCTCAAAGTATTTCTTTTGTCTGGGGGACCAGGCCTCTACGTCGACCGACTTGACCTTGAGGTCAGCCAGGTCACCCGAGCAGCACTCAAGGGTACGCACGGGAATATCAAGGCTGCGGAAGAGATCGACGGTGTTCTGCCAGAGCTTATCAAACCACATCGGGCTCTCTTCGGGACGGCAGAGGACTATCATCTCCTGCTTTTCGAACTGGTGGATGCGGTATACGCCCCTCTCCTCCAGACCGTGAGCGCCCTTTTCCTTGCGGAAGCAGGGGGAATAGCTGGTAAGTGTATAGGGAAGCTCGGCCTCGGGGACGATGGTGTCGATAAACTTGCCTATCATCGAATGCTCGCTTGTTCCGATGAGGTAGAGGTCCTCTCCCTCGATCTTATACATCATGGCGTCCATCTCGGCAAAGCTCATAACACCCGTGACGACCTCACTGCGGATCATAAAGGGCGGTACGCAATAGGTAAATCCGCGGTTTATCATAAAGTCACGGGCATAGGAGATAACGGCCGAATGAAGCCTTGCGATGTCGCCCATGAGATAGTAAAAGCCGTTGCCTGCCACACGCCTTGCGCTGTCAAGATCTATACCGCAGAAGCGCTCCATAATGTCGGTGTGGTAGGGCACCTCGAAGTCCGGCAGGGCGGGCTCGCCGTAGCGCTTGACCTCGACGTTCTCGGAATCGTCCCTGCCGATGGGTACCGAGGGGTCGATGATGTTGGGAATACGCATCATGATGGCGTGGATCTTCTCCTCAAGCTCGCCCTCTTCCTTTTCAAGTGCGGCAAGCCTGGCGGAGTTTGCCGCCACCTCTGCCTTAACGGCCTCGGCCTCGTCACGCTGGCCCTTTGCCATAAGTCCGCCGATAAGCTTGGACTTTGCGTTGCGCTGGGCACGGAGGTTGTCTGCCTCCTGCTTTACCTCACGGCTGACACGGTCAAGCTCGATGACCTCGTCGACCAGGGGGAGCTTATTGTCCTGAAATTTGTTTTTGATATTCTGCTTTACGATCTCGGGGTTTTCTCTTACGAATCTGATGTCAAGCATCGTTATACCTCCAAAATAAAATAACCGTCCCATGAAAAGCCATGGGACGGATAATATCCGCGTTGCCACCCAAATTGCCGCATAAGCGACCACTCATTTGCATGCACGCTCCGGGCGTGTACCGATGACTGGGGAGGCGGAAGGACGATATCCCCGACCGACTCTCACCTGCCGTCGGCTCTCTGAACGGAGCATTTTCGCCGTATTCTCCCTCGTACGTCATTATAACTGTGATATTATACCACAGTTTTTCATCGGTTGCAAGCCCATTTTAGCCGACAAGCAGATTTTTGATCTCGATTTTCTCCTGCTCGGAAAGGCCCGTCTGGTCGAGGATAGCATCTACCTCTTTTCGACTCTTTCCGTGCTTGAGCATATCGTCAAAGAGTATATAATACTCCTTGGCGGTATACAGCGACGGACCTTTGTAGCTCTCCTCCTCTGCCTTCGGCTCGACGTAGGTAAGACTTCCCGGCAGAAGGGACAGACAGGTATCCAGGTATACCTCCCAGAAGCCGTCTCCGAATATCCGTCTGACGTCGCTTTCCATCACCCGCAGGCGTTCGGTAATATATTCATACCCGTTTCCGCTTTCGAGCTGGCTTGTAACAAAGCTCTTTGCATACTGTACAGCCTCTTCCATTTCAAGGGGCGACAGTCCCGCCGCCTCGGAATAGGCCTCGGAGGCAAGCTTGTCCGAGAGCTTTTTGTCGTAGTAGGAGGTGTCGACCCCAAGCTCCTGCAGAAGTGAGGTATCCCCTACCGACAGCGCATCTATCGCCTCCGCCCAGTCACGCTTGCGCTCGTATGCGGAGGTATCTACTCCGAGCGCCTTGAGAAGTGAGGTATCCCCCGCCGCCATGGCATCAAGCGCCCTCGACCAGGCTTGAGCTTCCTGCTCGGAACGCACCTTGGCCTCCTTCTCGGCCTGATAGGCCGACGTGTCGATGCCAAGGTCGGCAAGAAGACCGTAATCACCGTACTTTGCCGCCTCGGTCGCCTTTTTAAGGGCCTCGGAGGCCGCATCCTTCTGCTTTTGATAGGCCGCCTCCTCGGCATATCTCGCATCCTCGACCTCGTCACGGGAGAGCTTGTAGTTCAGGTCACGCTCGGTGTTGTACTGCTTAAGCTCCGCAAGAGCGTACTCGCTTTCTATCTCGCCAAGCCTGCTCTCACCCTCGGCACGTGTGCGTGCTATCTCTCTGTCAAGCTCGTTAAGCTTGCTTACACGCTCACGCTGTGTTCTGGAAAGACCCTCACGATAGGAGCTCAGACCCTCGGCTCGGAGGGTGTCGGAATAGCCCGAGCGGTAGAGTCCCGATGCGGCAAGGCCGTTTGCAAGACCTTCGTTACCCATGCGGTAGGCGGCGTAGGCCTCCCTTGCAAGAGCGTCGTAGCTTTCGTTTATACCCGAGCGTCCCGCCTCCAGCTCGGCGATGGCCGCCTCGTTTCTGCGCTTTTGTGCCGCGATGGCACCGCTTTTTGCGTTTTTGAGATATTCACCTCCGCCGGAGGTGACAGCAGTTGTATTTCCCTTGTATTCGGAAAGCTTTACACCGCCGTTTTCGGTCATTATGTAGCTTCCGCCAAGGGTGTTTACCACCGTGCCCGGGTCGATACGCTTGGTATGCTCGGCATCCTTATAGGTCTTGCCGTCCTTGACGTATCCGGTATGCACCCTGCCCTCAGGGTCAATGTAGGTGGTCGTAAAATATTTTGACATCCTTTGTATCCTTTCCTATCCTTTGATATCGGTATACCGCTTTGCGACGATCATACAGCGCACCATATCCTCCGAAAGGTCAAGTCCGCCGCTGCCGCCCTTAAGTGCGCCGACCCTTACAAGCTCGGCTATCTCGTCACGGTAGTACTTCGGCAGGTCCTCGATGCGGTTCCATCTTTCCCTTGCCGCATATTCTGCGGCATAGTCACGGTAAGATATATCTACGTCCGCCGCACCCTCGATACCCGCCACCTCTCCCGAAGCGCTTGCCCTGCCCGCCTCCACGTCGGATCGGCTTCCGACCACGGCGTACTGCCAGATGTCACATCTGCCGCTGTTATCAGCCGTTGGCGGATCGCTCCGTCCCCAGGCCGCAAGCCACAGATCGACCTCCGAAAGCCTTTCGGCCTCATAGCGGTTTGCAAGGTAATCGGGGTTTGTATATACTGCGGGGATAAATCCCGCCGCTCTTATCTCCCTGCAGAAGGCAAGGGCCATATCGGTAAGCGCCTTCCTTGACGGCAGAGGGCCGCCTTCGGCGCTTGCGGCCTCGTAATCAAAGGCAACGGGATAGACTATACGCCTTCCCGAAAGGACCTCGATGCATCTCCCTGCCTCCTGCTGGGCGGCTTGTGTGTCTGCGGCGTAGGAAAACCAGTACGCCCCCACGTCCACACCTGCGGCAATGGCCGCATCGTAATGCTCCGCAAAGCGGCTGTCGGGCTTGTTCCCCGCACCTGCACGAATCATCACGAAGCTTCTTCCGCCCTGCCTAAACCTTTCAAAATCGACCCTTTCCTGCCAGGCCGAAATATCTGCGCCGAGAGTCATATTACTCATCCTTTCCCGATTGCTTGATCAGCTGATCCCCGTACACGGCAAGTCCCGCACACAGGACTCCCTGGGTCACTCCCGTAAACATACAGTCAAGCGCCTGAGCAAGATTTGCGATCCTGCTTGACCCGAAGACGTAGAGCGTAGCGCAGAGCACGGCAAATATGCCGAGAATAAGGGGTATAAGCTTATCCTTGACCCCATCCGAGCGCTTAAGAAGCAGTCCGAGCATATAGCATACCGCCGCAAGGATCATAAGCTCGGGCTTTACGTATTTTGTGATCTCCGTATCCCTCACCCCCTTTTATATATGCTTTGAGGTTACCTTTTGTACCAGCTCTTCTGTCGACTCACGGGCCGCATGCGCCGACTCCATAGCGGCGGCGACGTCGCCGTTGAGGGCGATGCCCGCAAGGCGCTTGGCGCATATCTCGGTAAGACGTCCCTGGGCGTCAAGCTGGCGTACCATATGTAAAAACAGCTCGCTTCTGTCTCTGTCCTCACCGCTTATGCGCTTGCGGTCTCTGTCGGCCTTGCACTCAAGCAGGACCGTCAGAGCACCCACTGCCGCTACGATAACGGCACTGAGCGAGGTCACCACCGTTTCTGCCATATTATTCCTCCGTATTCATCGACTCAGGGTAAAAGGTACCGCTTCGGTCGTCGTAGAGCCAGCCTTTGGGAGTCTCGGGAGGAATAAATCTGGCATCACCCTCTGCACTTGCGTCGTAGCCCCAGCCTTCAAAGACGAAGTCGGGCGCTTCGACAAAGGCTATATTTGCCGCATATCTGCCAAGGGTGCTGTTAAGCGTGGGATGGAGCTTGGTAGCGTCCCAATGGCAGACACCGTTGAGTATCTGAAATATCTTCATAGACCTTCTCCTTATTCGTAGTACTGGATTATGACGATGCCGTCGCCGCCCGAGCCGTAGAACCACTGGGTACCGATATACCTTGCAGCACCGCCTGCGGCTATGCCGCCGTTGGGATTGCGTCCGCCGACAAAGGAGCTTACCGAGAAGCCGGCGTTGGAGCTTCCGCCGAGGCCGCCAAGGCCGTAGCCGCCACCGCCGCCTCCGCCAAAGCCGCCGTCACCGCCCGGAGCACCGTAGCCGCCGCCACCTCCGCCGCCTCCGCCGCCGTTGGAGTTTGAATACTGGTTTGCCTGACCGCCTTTGCCGCCGTCAGCACCGTAACCGCCTCCGCCACCGCCGCCCGAGGACTGCTTTGACTGGGTTATATTGTAAACTGCGCAGCTGCTTCCGCCGTTGCCGCCGTAGCCACCGCCTCCGCCCCCTCCGACACCGTTTGCGTATGTCGAATAGGCGCCCTCTCTCCTGCCGATCTCACCGCCAAGGCCGGTGCCGACGAATTCAAGAGTGCGATCGGAGGTGGTGTCGGTACCGTTTGAGCCGGGCTCGGCACAGCCGGTGCCGTTTTCCCACTCGTAGTAGTTGTCACCTCGGCCGCCGTTGCCGCCGTATTGGCCGCCTGCACCGCCAAGGCCGCCGGAAATACTTCCGTCGGTGCTGTGGGTACCGCCACCGCCGCCTCCGCCGCCGTAGATGCCGCCGTCGCCGCCGTTACCGCCTGCGGTAGCCGCGGTAGTGCCTATCGCACCCGAGCCGCCGCCACCGCCGCCTCCGCCGTAGCTTGCATTACCGCCCTTACCGGCATAGTTGCTGTTTGCCTTCCAACCGCCGCCGCCCGAGCCGCCGTCGCCTCCCTCGGAGGTACCGCCCGAGCCGCCGCTGGCAGAAAGCAGATCCCCGAACGAGGTAACTCCGCCGCTGTTTCCCGCAATGCTTTCGCTGATAGGCGTCGAGGTCACGTTACCTACGCCCGCACCGCCTGCGCCGACGGTTACGATATATTCCCTGCCCGGCTCGACGTCGAGCGATGCATAGGCCATATGGCCGCCTCCACCGCCGCCTCCGCCGAAGACCGAGCTTGCTCTGTCGGAAAGAGCCCTTCCCGCACTGCCGCCGCCTCCGAAAAGGCGTACGTTTACCTTTCTCACGCCCGGGGGACATATCCAGCTTCCGCTTTTGGTGTATATCTCGGTGCGGAACTTTCCTCCGCCACCGCCGCCTCGTCTTGTGATAAAGCAATCACCCATTATCTGACCACCTCCAGCTGGATCGTGAGGGCGGTGCCGGGGGTAGACTCATAGCAGTAGGCCCTTATCACGCCCTCTCCGACGACCGTCATCCTGCCGATCTTGGAGTATGCCTCTATCTCGGCCTTCGCCGTTTCGGCATCGTCGGAAAGAACGACGTCGACCTTCGGGCAGTCGCCCTGTCTTATACCCTCAAGGCTTATATCGCAGGTGTACGGACCGACTCCCTCCCAATCGGTGCCGAGGGTGAAGGTATGGTGCTCCACGGTCGCCTTGCTGTCGGCATAGGCAAACACGTCGCATTCACGGCCCTGCGAGTCGTATATCTCACGCATCATATTGCCGTAGCCGCCGTCACCGAGGGCTCGGTTGACAAACGCCGTTGTGGCAAGCTGGGTGGTGTCACTGCCTCTGGGTGGCGTATCTGCGGTGGGAATTCCCGTAAACGAGGGGGAATGTCTGACCGCCTTCATATCCAGCTCGGTCTGTAGGCTTCTGCCCGAGGTCGTTCCTATCTCCCCTGCTCCGGTATTTGCCGTCAGCGCATCGACAAGCCCGTTAAAGCTGCCAAGGGCAAGCATGCTCTTGCCGATGCTGTCAAACCTCGCCTTTAGCTCGGCGGTGGATATCTGCGGACGGTCGGGCAGAGAGGATATGTCCTTGCCCGAAAAATCTCCCGAAGAGAATTTGAGATCGCGTATGCTCATTGTTTTATCTCCTTTCGTATGAAAAATATCACTTTACATACCTCCCCTTGGTATAGCGCTTTACTATACCGTAAACGCCGAAGCCCTCGTTTACACTGTCGTTTTCGACGGTTATCTGGAGGGTAATGTAGTGGCGTACCTTTCGGTTTACGGGGCAGACCTGCGGCATATCGGAGGTATTGAAGGATATGCGGGAGAAATCGAACTCGTTGAAGTCGAAGATGTCCATCATCTCCGAGCGCACAAGCTCACCGAAATCGCTTTCGGTACGCAGGTATATCTTCACAGAGCTGCGTGTATAGGGCTTGAGCATGACCGCACAGCCTCTCCGCAGCAGCTGCTTATACCTTCCGAAATCCCCGTCGTCATCGGCCTTGGTAGACCATCTCGCAACGATGGGCTCGCCGTCGTCCGAAAAGCGCTCCATGCCGACGATGTCGTTATTGAAGCGGCAGAATCGGCCGTCCTCGGTGCCGAAATATAGGGTACCGTCCGCCTCGCAGAGGACCCGTGCGGGAATATTTTCAAAGCGGAAGCACTCATAGACGTAGTCTCCCCCGCTCCTTGCAAGGTAGGTCTTTTGCTGTCTGCCGTCAAGCAGATAGGCCCCGCCGTTTACCGCAAGGATGTATCTGCCGTCCCACTCTGCGGCAACGGCCTGGGAAAGATCCCTTTCGGCACAGAGCCCCGCATCGGCAAAAAAGGATCGGTTTTGCATGGTACAGCTGTCGGTTATGTCCTCCGAGGCAATGCCGATTATACCTCTGGGTGACAAAAACAGCGGCTCACCGCCCAGCGAGGCTATCGAATAGGGCGATACCGCTCCGTAGCCCGCCGCACCCTGCATGACGGGAAAGACCGCCTCACCGTCCTCATCCACCGTCGAGCTGCGAAGAAATACCGTGGCGTCCTGGTCGTTTTGACCCTTGATTATTGCCATATACCCCTCCAGACGTCGGTAGCCCATTATGGGGTTTGAGTCGGCGCCTATGTAGGCAAACGAGGTATCGGGCACGTATGCCGGGTCGGAAAGGTAGTCGGGATCGTGCGCCTCGCAGTGCCAGTCGACGTTTGGCTTATCGGGGTTTCCCGAGAAGAACACCCGCTCGCCCTCGGTGCTGTCAAAGCCGTAGGCAGCGGCAAAGCGGCATCTTGAGATGACCTCGGAGTAGCCCTCTACCGTCTTTGAAAAGGTCACGGTCAGGTTGTCCTGCCCCGTCACCTCGGGAGCCTCGGGAGGATCGGCAAAGGTGATACTGCCCTCTTCAAGGTCGACGGTGTAGCCCTCGACCTCCTCCCCGTTTACCTTGACCGACTCCACAAGGTCGATCCCGTCGCAGTCAAGGACGTATTTAGTGGCCGTCCCGTCCGAGAGAAAGCTGTTTTTTCTCCTCGGAGTCAGCAGATTTACCGCCTCAAAGGGGTACCCGCCGCCTTCGGGCGGCGAGGAAAGCACCGTCGTGGGGGCGTAGGCTATGTCGGCCACGGGCGTTACCCTTTCACCGTCAAAGACGAGGTACTCTCTGCCGGTAAGTATCCACATCCTCCCCCTTGCGACGAAGGAAAAGGAGCGGTCGTCGTTAAGGCCGTCGCACAACAGTAGGGCGTTGCCCTCACAATAGGAATAAAGTCCGTCACCCGAGTGTACCAATATGTACTCTCCGGAGGTAAGTACCCCTCGGTGGATACCGTTTATCCTCTTTTCAAAGCGGCAGAGGCTTCTCCAGCCGAGTCTTTTCTCGGGATATCCGCCGCTGTCGGATATGAGGTTGGGTGCATCGGGTGAACGGCCGGGATCGATAAGCGCAGGGTCCGCGGAAAGGTCTATCCCCTTAAAGCGTACGTATCTGGTGCTTTGAGGGGTGGGTGCGGAGCGGACGAGAGGATTGTATTCCATACTCAAACCTCCCACACCGCAACGCCGCGGTCGCAGAGATTTACCGCCGAAGCGTACTCCCTGCGGTAAAGGTCGAGCATAAGTGTGTCGGTCTCGTCGGTATAGAGACGTACCAGCAGTCCAAGGGGAAATGTTCTGCGGACAAGCTCGTCGTCGTAGGGTATCTCCTCCGACATAGCCCCCATCACGGGTATTTTTTCAAAGGGCTCAAGACCCTTCTGCTCCCTGCGTCTGTTTGCGACCTCCCAGGTCTCGGCGAGAACGAAGTTCAGCCAATTAAGAGGAAGAACTCCGTAGGGAGAGGGGTCGGTCTCCTGTATAAGGGAAAGTGTCTGTGCAAAAACTTCGCTTCCCGTCATTTAAAGCATCTCCTTTCTCCGACCCCCGCCCCCACTAAAGGGGGCAGGGGTCTTTTGGGTTTAGGGAAGAACTACGCAGCCGACACTGCCGTTGCCGGTGATCTTGATCTTTCCCCTGTTATCACCCTTGGTGATAACGTATCTTGCGCTCTCAACGGCGAGAGCCTTGCTGCCTGCGGCCTCAAAGACGATGTCAAGATCGTCCTTTGCGCCCCACTTTGCATCACCCTTGACAATGGTAATGGTGCCTGCGGCGGAAGCGTTGACGATGATGAGCATCTTGTCGTCAGCGGCGGCAGGGAGATAGTACTCGCCGACTATGGCGGTCATCTCGGGCATATCCGAGGGTACGTTTCTTTTAAGTACGGTATTCATCTGAAATATCTCCTTTCGTTATTAGGCGTTTGCGTGGGCCTTGATGACGTAGAGCTCGTCCTGTCTGACGACCTTTGCGCCGTAGGTGTCAAGGACCCTGACTGCGTCGGAGAACTGCAGATCGGGGCGGTAGGCCTCGGTCTTGCTGATACCGCCTGCAAAGGCGATGGCGTTCTTGGTACGCACCAGCATATAATCATCGGTACCGTCGTTATAGAGGTTGTTGGAGATCTTGACGGTGGCACCGTTGTAGATACCCACGACACCCTTCTTTATCAGCTCCATATTGTCGGTGCAGAGAGCCGAGAGGGAGTTTTTGAACTTGGAATAGAACCAAGGAGTCAGGACGATGGAGATATCGTCACCGATCTTGACGCCGTTGTTCCAGAGGTAGGTAAATGCGGCGTCGACGGCGGCCTTGGCGTCGTCATCGGTAGCAATAGCGGTAGACGCGGAGGCAAAGCCGTTGCGTGCGGCAAGGTCGGCAAGGAACTTATCTCTGGTCTCGGCAAGCTCCTCGGAAGAGCCCTTCATGTAGGCCTGCATCATACCGTCAACGCTCTGTGCGGCGTCGATGTCATCGACCAGGAAGTGGGTGTACTTGTACTGATCGACCGAGAGATATACCGAGGTATCGGCAGGGGTCTCGGCGGCCTCGATGTTCTGGCCGGGAACGTAGGTGTTGACGCTGGGACGGGCGGCGCCGATGATCTTTACGGTCTTACCGGGGCCGACCTCACCCTGAAAGCTGGTATTGCAGTCCTCCTGCATAACGGTGAGCTTGGAGAGCTCCTGTTCGATGTGCTTGCTCCAGATAGTGGGCTTAAAATTTTCGTAGGACATAGTTTATCTTCCTTTCTTTAATCTTGCGAGCGATCTTATGGCTCGCTCAAGTACCTTCGGATCGGAAAGCTGACGCTCGCTGAGTGCGTCAAGCTCCGCTCCGGTGTAGAAATCCCGCGCATCGGCGGTGTCGGCGACGGCACCTATCTCGGGCGGTGCGGACTTTCTGAGAAGTCTTACCGCACCGTAGGCCGTAAGATTGTCTATCCCTGCGGCACGGAGGCGTGCATATTCCTTCCCCAGAGCCTGAACGTCGTTTGCACTCTCGTCGGGAAAAGCCTCCTTTATCTGGCGCATATCGCTTTCGTACTGCGCCTTGAATGCCGCACGGCGGTAGCCGTCGTTTCTTCGGGCAGATGCCGTAAGGTCGCCCAGACGTCTGTTCAACGCCTCGTTTTCCCTTCTCAGCCTGGCAAAGCCCGCATTTTCTTTGGCGGTCTGCTTGTCCGGAAGCTGCGTCCTTGCGTCGGACGCCGAAGCGGCTTCGCTACCGTCACTTCCGGAGCCTTCGGTGCCCACGACAGCACCCTCCACCCCGTTTAAGGTGTTTGTTTCTTCCATCAGATCTCCTCCGTTGTATCAATAACCGTCCCTGCAGACGGGATCTCACTTTTTCTGTTTTCGAGTATACGCTCAAACTCCGCCTTGGGAGCAGAGGCATCGGTGTCTATGGCGCTTACCCACTCCTCAAAGGTTATATACCCTGCCGTAAGGGCGTTTGAAAGTGCCTGCTCACGGGCGTAGCGGGAGAAGGGATTTGTCGGAGCGGCGTCGATCCTGACCGACACCTTGAGGCTCTCAAGGGCAAGTGGGGTTATCTCGGTGCGCTCGGTGCCGCCCTCGGGAAGTGCTCTGTCGACGGTAAGCCCCTCGGTATGGTAGGCGCACAGCAGATCAAACCACACAAGGGCGATATCCTCCACCAGCTGCTTGTAGGCGGCGATCTGTCCGTTGAGGGGTATGGCGCTCTGATCCTGCACGGCAAGTATTGCCGCACCCGATGCCTTTTCGGGGTTTATCATACCCAGTGCCGCATCGCCTGCACCCGAAAGCTCCTGGGTCTTTGAGATGAGCTCGTTTTGAAGTGCGGCGGCCTCACCGCTCATGGGCGCGGGAGAGACGTAGGTAAATATATCGTTTACACGCTGTACCGAGCCGGTCTTTATGCGTATGGCCCTGCCGACGTTTTCGGCATCCTCGGGATTTTCCAGCATATTTTCAACGTATACCGGCTTTGCAAATGCGTTGAGCTTTGCCGAGATGAGCCTTCTTGCAAGGAGTCGGTTGACCTCTATCTGGTTCTGTATCAGCGGCACGACCTCGCCGACACCTCTGGCACTGCCCTTCTTGGGAAGCCAGGCAAAGGAGGCTATCGGGTAGAGTCTGAGTCCCTTGAGGCACTGCTCGGGCTGGTAGATGACGTTTCGGACCGACCTTGTAAAGTATATAAAGCCGTCCTCACCCCTTCTCATATAGAGGATGCAGGTGCACATATCGTCGGCCGAGGAATCGTCGGCGTTGCGGCTGGAGACGACGGTATCGGTATCTCCGTCCGAAAGGATAAGGTCGATATCCTCCTTTTTGATGCCGTTTGCCCTTGCCTCACGCCTGACCTCCTCTATCGGGCGGCGTTCGGCGATAATGATATAGCGCTGCTTTTGAATGTCACGTTGGGTCTCGTCGGCAAGGTAGAGGGAGGTGTTTGATACTATCTGGGCGTGCTGTCTTGAGTCGTAAAAGAACAGATAGCTGTCCCCTGCAATGCAGGCCTCCCTTACCGCATCCCAAAGCAGGGAGTCCATCTTGTTGTGCTCCCACTGCTTTGCGGCGTAGAGGTTGAGGCTGCGGCAGACCTCCTCCGAGCCGGGAAAGGCCGTGGGGTCAAGCGGCGAGTAATATATCGAAAGATTCTGCATGGCTACCATTGCAGTTTTGTATTCGACCGTCGGCTGGATAAAGTTTAAGGTCGGAAGCTGCTCGTCCGATTCTATGCCGTGCCACTGGTCTCCCTCAAAAAAGCGGAAGGCACGGGCGGTGCGGTCGTAAAGCTGCTCACGTGAGTGGGAGTCTACTCCCCTGCGGTAGAGCCTCCAAAGCCCTGCCGCATCAAGTTTCTTTTCCATCAAAGCTCTCCTTTCATTTGTAGCTCTCTACCTTGTAAAGAAGGTCCAGAAGCTCCTCGCTCCTCTTCTCGGCGCCTGCCGTGCAGGCCGATGCAGGGGCGGTTTTCTTGCGTTTTTTAAAGATCTTCAGCATTTTTTCTCTCCTTTTACACTATCGTGGTCCTTTCTCCGTAGCCCAAGGGACTTTTCTTGGCTCTTTCGAAGAAGAAGTTTACCCTCGGCGAGGGCATTCTCTCTGCCGCCGCTGCGGTACGGTAGCTGCAGAAGTACCGCAGTGCGTCGGGTGCGTGGGTGTGCTCGTGGGGGGTGTTTGCGCAGTCGTTTGGGTCGTGCTCGTCGTGCCGAAGCAGAGGCAGCGTTCGTATGAGGTTTTGGCAGGACGGGAATATCCTCAGAGCAGAGCTCCTCTCTCCCGAAAGCCCGACGCTTACCTTCATGGCCTCCTTGAGCGCAAGCCAGCCGTCCACCCTTCCCCCTCCGACGGGTGTCAGTGCGATCCCGTTTTCGGCGAATATCTCGGCGGTGGTGCGGCCGCTTTCACGCTGTCTTGCCCAAAGGTCCCTCGGCGCCAAAAAGGCGTAGGGCTTTTGGCAGAGCGACCCGACCATTCTTGCCGCCTCCGAGACTATCACGTCGCTTCGGTATATCTCGTCGGTGACGTAGATACCCCCATCGGGCGATAGCACGATCAGGTATGCCGCCAGCATATCAAGGCCGTAGTCCATCGTGACGTACCGTCTCCATCCGGGCGGTGGGTCAAACTGCGGTACAACGTGTACGCAGGGGTCGAACTCGGTAAAATACCGTCCCGAAAGGACGTTCCAATCACCCTCACGCCAGGCCTGCCGCAATCCGTCGGGGAGCGCCTCCAGCATACGCAGGTACTCGGGATTTTTCAGCGCAAGGGCGGTGTTGTCCTCCACTCGTGCGGGTATGAAGCGGTACTGGTCGGGGTCCTCTCCCAAACGGAAGTCACGGTCGATAAAGAGCCGCTTTACCCACTCGTGTCCCACCCCTCCGGGGTTGCAGGTAAGGTAGACCCGCTTTGGGAAGGCGTTGACCCCTCGCACGCTTGCGGCAAGGGCGGAAAACTGGTACTCGGTCAGCTGGGTAGCCTCGTCGATGCAGAGCACGTCAAACTCCGCTCCCTGGTATCTCGAAACGTCGGCCTCCGCATCGCAGTAACCAAGGCGTATACGTGAGGAATTTGGAAACTCAAAGCTCTTGTCGCTCTCCCTCCAGCTCGCTATCGCTCCGATCTCCGCCCTGAGCGGAAGGACGTGGTTTTCCCGAAGTTCGGGATAGCTCCGCCTTATTATCAGCACCCTGATGCCCGGGTATTTTGCGCACATCAGCGCCGCCTTTCTCCGCAGAGCCCAGCTCTTTCCGCCACCTCTTGCACCGCCGTAGGCGACGTAGCGCTCTCTGGCCAGGAAAAACTCTCGCTGTCTTGGGTTGGGCGGCTCGATGATACAGTGTCTATCCGCCATAATCCTCAAGCCCCTCTCCAAGCACGATCTCTGTCCCACCCGTTCTTTTCACGGGGTCACGGGTCAACAGTCTCAGCGCAAAGCTCTCCGCCCCCTTGCCTGACTTTGCAAGAAGTATCTCGTAGGCCTTTTCCACCCTCGCAAGGGCCATTGCCGCCTCTCTGTCCTCCCCTGCAAGCTCTATAAGCTCGGACGAGGTAAGTCCAAGCGCAAGCGCAAGTCCGCTTACCGTTATCGGCTCATTTTCGCTCTCGCACACCGCAAAATATTTTTGCGCCGTCCGCTTAAGGCCTTTGGGTTTGATATCCATACAACAGTTCCTCCCTTCGAGACCATTATAGCCCCGTTTTTGCCCCTTCCGCAGACAGTTTTCCGACAGAAAAATGACACTTTTTTGACAGTCTTTCGCCTCCCTCAAAAACAAAAAAGCCCCGTCAAACGGGGCTTTTTAGGGGTACGGCTGTCAAAATTTTGTCAAAATAATGTCAATGACCTGTCAAAATACCGTACCCTCGCGATCAAAATTGACAAGACTTTTTCATGATGCTATAATTAGTTTTGAATATACACACGTAAAGGGGCTTGTCCGATGTCCAGACGCATCTCGAATATCGTCTTTCTGGCTTTGATCGCCTGCGTGATGCTCGGCGGTTTTGCAAGAACGCTCTTTTTCCCGAAGGATATAAACTACTACGAAAACAGATATGCAAACAAGCTGCCGACGTTTTCTCCCTCGGCCTTTGTCTCGGGAGCATATCAGGACGGCTTCGAGGATGCCTTGAACGACCAGATCCCCCTTGCCCAACACATCAAAAAGGGCTACAATCTGTTGACCTCGGAGTATCTCAAGCGTATGCTTATACCCCTTTTGAGGGTAAGCGACCAATACGTTGCCTTTAAAGGCGGCGTTGCCATCTACGGCGGAAACCATCTGGTCGTCTACCCAAAGCCCCTTTCCTCAAAGAAAGCCGAGCTTGACCTTACCGCACAGAGCCACAACGCCCTTTTTGCATCATTCCCCGAGGTGGAATTTTACGCCTATTACATCGAACGTGACGCCGATATAAATTTTGAGAACGGTGAAAAAACCGGTCTTTCGGACTACGTAAGGAGTATGCTTGAGCTGCCTAAGGACCGCATCGGCGTCTTTACGGTCGACTCCTACGAGCAATTCCGCAGGTATTTCTACCGCACCGACCACCATTGGAACTATAAGGGCTCCTACAAGGGCTACACCGAGCTTACCGAACTTCTTGACTGCGGAGAGCCGTTGCAGCCCAAGGGAGAATATCTTATTTCCTCGGTGTTCTCGGGTGCAAGAAACTCCTCCATCGGCAGCAACCTTTTTACCGAGGAGTTCTATGCCTACGATTTTGATTTCCCGGAGATGACCGTTACGATAAACGGTGCAAAGGCTGACGATTACGGGATCGAATACAAGCTCCCCGAGCTCTCCGACGATACCGTCAGATACGGCTCCTATTACGGTTGGGACAACGGCGAGACGGTATTTGACACCCAAAGACCCGAGCTTGAAAGCATCCTCGTTATCGGCGAGAGCTATGACAATGCCATCCTAAAGCTCCTTGCTTCTCATTTCGACCGCACATATTCCATCGATCTGCGAAACTACGCCTCCCAAAGATACAAGAAATTTGATATAGAAAGCTACATTGCCGAACACGGTATAGATAAAGTCCTTCTCATCGGAAATATCGACTTTTATACCATGGAAGAATTTCGTTTGGGGGACTAAAAGATGGTATTCAGCAGCTTAAGCTTTTTGTTTTTCTTTCTCCCGACGGTCCTTATTGCCTATTTTGCCCTTCCTTGGCGTCGTGCAAAAAACACCGTACTTCTTATCTTTTCGCTATTTTTCTACGCTTGGGGCGAGCCCAAGGTCATACTTCTGATGATCGCCGCCACACTCGTTGCCTACTTTGGCGGGTTGCTCGGCGAAAAATACGGCGCCGAAGGCCGTACAAAAGCAAAAAAGGCGGTCTTTATCCTCACCGTCTGTCTCATCACCTCTGCCCTTGCGGTGTTTAAATACCTCAATTTTGCGGTTGAAAACATCGAAAGTCTCTTCTCTGTCGACCTCCCCTTCAAGGAGATCGCACTTCCCATCGGCATCAGCTTCTACACCTTCCAGATCCTCTCCTACTGCATCGACCTCTACCGAGGTCAGGTCTCCCTGCAGAGAAACTTTTTCGACCTTTTGCTCTACGTCTCCCTCTTTCCCCAGCTCATTGCAGGCCCTATCGTGCGCTACAGTGACGTTGACAGTGAGCTTTCAAGCCGCAAAGAGACCCTTGACGACGTGGCCGCAGGTCTGCGCCGTTTCTCCGTCGGCCTTGCCAAAAAGGTCATTCTTTCAAACAACATCGCCGCAATTTCCACCCTCATATATTCGGGCAATACCGACTTCTACGGCAGCGGCTTTTACTGGCTTGCCGCCCTTGCCTACGCACTGCATATCTATTTCGACTTCTCGGGGTATTCCGATATGGCCATCGGTCTTGGGCGTGTATTCGGCTTCCGCTTCGGCGAGAACTTCAACTATCCCTACACCGCCACCTCGGTCACCGACTTCTGGAGGAGATGGCACATCTCCCTTTCCTCCTGGTTCCGTGACTATATCTACATCCCCCTCGGCGGCAACCGTGTAAGCCGCAGCCGTTGGATATTCAACATCTGTGCGGTCTGGCTCCTTACCGGCCTTTGGCACGGTGCGGAATGGAATTTCGTACTCTGGGGCGGCTACTACGCTCTGCTCCTGCTCATTGATAAGCTTTTCCTGGGCAAGCTTCTGGCACGGCTTCCGAAGCTGCTTTCGGGGTTGTTTACCTTCTTTTGGGTCACCCTTGGCTGGGTCCTTTTCAACGCAGACGGACTTGCCCCCGCCCTTGAAAACCTGCGGATAATGTTCTCGGGCATCCCCTCCGACGTCTTTGCGGCGGTTGCTGCCGACTCGTCACTTCTCTACGCCTTGATCTATATTCCGCTGGGACTTGTATGTATATTCCCCTGGGCAAAGCGCATAAAGCTTCCCGACAGCCTTGCAGGCGAGAGCCTGAAAAACGCCGCAAGTCTTGCTCTGTTTGGCATGAGCCTTGTATACCTTGTAAGCTCGGGCTTCAACCCCTTTATCTACTTCAGATTCTGAGAAAAAAGACCCCATCCTCGAGAGGATGGGGTCTTTTTTCTCTGTTTATTTTCTCGGTATGAAATATTCTGCCCTTCGGCGTATCTCGGTCATCACGTAGTCGGCATTTTCGTTTCGGTCGGTCGCAAATCGCACCTCGCTGAATGCCGCCGTCTCGATGGTGAAGGTCGGCGCACTGCAATCACCCTCGACCTCTTCGATAAGGTTAAAGTCGCAATCGTAGTGATAAAGCTTATTTCCGCCTCGGTATTCAAGGTAGTCTCCCCCATTGGCGGTAAACTCAAAGTGCAGCCTCGCACTGCTGGATATGGTCAGATCCTTCATCATACCCACGCCCGCTCTGCCTACCCGTACACGGAAGTGTATCTCCTCGGGCCGACCGTCGAGAGGACGGTCAAACATATAGGTCGTAGCATGGTAGCGAAGCCTTTCATCGCCGTCCTCGGTCGTCTTGCGGAAGATGGTACCTGCCTCGGTCGAAACATCACGGTCGCAGTATTCAAGGTCGTTATCCCGAAGAACTATCGAGGTGAGCTTCCAGCCTCCGTCCGCCTTTTCGAGGTGCCAGTTACTCTCTTCGGGCTGCATAAGCCTTCTGATATCCTCGGGGATGTCGGCGTTAAGTCGGAAATCCTGCCACAGAGCGGTCAGATCGAGATACTCTCCCAATCTACCGTGGCGGTTGACCGTATCGGCTTCTATATCCACAGCAAGCCCTGCGTCAAAGGCCACCGAACGGGATAGCATAAACTCCATATCCTCGGGCGAGGTGGCACGGTATTTCCCCGCTGACGCCCTTACGACGTACCATCCCATCATGGCAGGGATAAGATTTTTCTTGAAAAAGCTCTGATTGTTTAGGCGGTGGCCGTTCATTCCGCCCCGTCTTGCGCTGTCGTACCAGGGCTCACCCCAGTTTGCATAGGACATTGCATGCCAGAGGTAGTTGCCCGAAATGCTGGAGTCGCATATAAAGTTGCCGCCCGACTTTTCAAAAACACGCCTTACGAATTCCGCAGGACCGTATTCGCCCTGACCGTTGTAGTAGCACCCCTCAAGACCGTCAAAGGATACCCGTCCGATGCCGAGCTCCTTTATCACCCCTGCAAGATTGTCTGCAAGCTCGTCTTGAAGCTCGTTGTTGGGAAACAGCGTGCGGTATCCGTGGTCCCAAAGTCTTGCGACCTCCGTGCCCCTGCCGTGACAGGAGGGTTCGGTGCCGTACGCTCCCCTCTTACATCCGAGAAGCAGCCGACGCTCGGGATCAAACCTTTCAAAGGTTATAAGCTCGCTGTCGATGCGGACGGCGTTGAGCACCGTGTTGAAACGGTAGTTTTTTTCTTTGGCAAGGGCTATCTCATTGCAGTTTTTGTCAACGTCGCAGGCAAGCTCGGTCGAGTCCATCTTGAGCAGTCTGACGTCGGGAACGGGTGAAACGTATTCATCCCCCACCGTTATGAAGTTGCTCAAGGTGTGGGTGCCGACGGTAAGACCGCTCCGGGCGGCAAGCTTTACAAGCTCTCTTATCTCATCCGAGCCTCCGGGATAGGCGCTTGTGTTTATCGTATAGTGTCCCCACTGTCCAAGCATATCCGAAAGGTATACACAGCTTACCCCTGCACGCATAGCCAGCTCTATACGCTTGGCCGCCGTCAGTCCGTTGGAGAATATCAGATAGATGGAATTTGTGCGGGGGTCCTTCTTTGCGTGTATACCGTCCACGGTAGAATATGGCAAGCCCTCTGCCTTTTCCATGCCGATTATGATATCAAGCAGCTCCTCGCCGTTTTTTGCGGCAACAAGCGCAACTGCGCTTCCCTCAATAAGACCGTCGGGACCCTTTAATCCCTCGACCTCGGTCTTGACCTTCAGTCCGCAGGTCGGTATACCGTCGAGAATGCGGTCTTTAGAGCGGTCGCAGGCGTTACACTGCAAGGTCACGACATCTCCGCGCTTTGCGGCGGCAGTACAGGGTGAGATATCGATCCCCGTGGTATTTTCGGCGGATATCTCGCTTATTCCTCCGCCGACCTTCGGCATCAGCGACTGTATGCAGACTACCTCCCCGTCATCGCTCCAGGATGCGCCGAGCACCTTACCCTCATCACTTCCGAGGGTGGAATAGGGTCCGAAGATAAAGTCGGTGCTGCCTTCGGGTATTTCCTTTAGGGCAATACGGTGATAGCCCTCCCTTTCGTCTACGTCAAGCAGGACGCTTCCGCAGGGGTACTCCACCCGCACACCTCCGCAGGCCTCCTCTGCCGAGGTCGGAGCGTAAACACGTCCGTCCTTTACAAGCAGTCCCACGGGCGAGGGGGTGATAAATTCTCTGTTGCCGAGGTAATAGCAAAGTCTGCCATCCGAATTGATTTTCAACTGTCTCATTTCTTTATGTCCTTATATCTCTCTAAACACGGGAAGGCCCCTAAAGGGCTTCCCGTGTTTTTTTTTGCTATGTATCAGCGGATAAGCTCTCCGTCAAAGATATTGTCGTACAGCGTCGCTCTCTCGTTTTCGAGAAGGTCGATATCGTATATCGTAAATTTCGAGGTCAGTATGTTATGGTGGAACACCTGATAATCCTCGGGTACGCCGTTGAGGTGGTAGGGATACTGCACGGTTATAAGGAAGGTGTTGTTATACATCTCGCAATAGGTACCCGCAATAACCGTACCGTCGCCTCTGTCGGCTCCGCCGTGATAATCGAAGATATGCACCTTAAATTCGTTGCCCATCTCGATGTTGAACCTTGCTATATAGCCCGTGGTGGGGGCACCCGTACCCGCGATAGAGTGTCTGTTGTTGCTGAACCTGCAGTATTCTATGACCGACTCCGCACCGTTGTTATGGCATATACCGTAACCAAGGCCGTTTGTCTGATTGTGGTGGATATAACAATGGTCTATCCTTACGTTCTTTACCTCGGGAGTCAGATGCACTCCTGCATGTCCTGAGCCGAGTATCTCGCAGTTGTCAATACGGGTATTGTTGCCCGGGCAGATACCGTCCTGCATCGGAAGGGCATAGTAGGAGGTGATTATATCGGTGGAGGGATGGGATACCGCGTCTCCGTAGCACCTCTTGTGGTGGGCAAAGTGGGGAGATGTGTCTCCTCCGTTTATTACCAGACCGCTGATGCGTGCGTTGTCTCCCGTCTCTACAACCGCCGCCTGGGATGCGGCGATGCTCCAAATTACCGCGCCGGTGGAATAATCGCCGTTTTCATCGACGTAGCCTCGGTCGGATGCAAGGGTGACTCCCTGCCCTATCACGATAGTTCCTACCGACGTCACCTCGATACGGGCGTGCCCCTCAACGAAGATGACCTCGCCGCTTTTTGCCTGCGCGGCGGCGGCAACGAGTTCGTCAAGGGTGTCCACGACGTAGTCGCCCGTGGTGAATATCTCGCTGTAGCCCACTCCGCCTCCGATGGGATCCTGACCCTCGGTGACGTAAGCGCCGTACATAACGCCGTCGATCTCCTGTGACAGCTGGATGTCTTTCTTATAGTAGAGTCCAAAGCAGCTCAGCTCGGTAAGGGCGTTGTTTATGTTCTTTACCTTAATTTTGTCGCTTGACCTGTCGCCAAGCTCTATTATCTTGTCAAGAAGCTCCATGACCTCGTAATTCTTGCCAAGACCGCCTACCGTGACCACCTCGGGCGTGAAGTCGTATCCGTAGTCGACCTCGGTTGCGGGACAGGCTGTAAGCTCGGCGGGGGTAAGGACGACGTCCTGCTTTTTGCCGTCGGTCGAGGCGTAGGGTTCTCTTATGTTAAAGGCGTTGTTTTTGATCCCCTCTGCCTTGAGCTGCTTGTACTGATGCTCGTTGAGCGCAAGAAGGTTGTATTCCGCCGAAAGCGACAGGGGTATGCCGTCGGCAAGCAACAGCTCGGTGTAGCCCAGAACGGTATTGTTTTTTATCTCCGCAGAGCTGCCCTCGCACAGATAAAAGAGTGCGGCGTTGCTGTTTCCCACCTCAACGTTGTTTTTTGCGGTCAGTCTTGCGCCGGATCCGACCCTTACGCCGCTTTCGCAGTTTGCAAAGACGGTATCCTCAAGGCTCAGACTTCCGCTCTTGACCAGAATTCCGCTTCCGCCGTTTACCCCTCTTACGTGGTGGATATAGCAATCCCTGACGGTGACGTCGCCGCCCTCAACTATGAGTCCCGCGCCCGAAAAGCCGGAGATCTCGCAGTTATCTATGACGATACCGCTTCCGTTGAGAACGATGCCGTTAGATTCGGTGTACTCCTGTTCGCCCTTGTGAGTCTCGGAGTCGGGACCCTGGATTACAAGTCCACTCAGTCGGACGTTGGACGAAGCGGCAAACACGCTTGCCGTATGGGTAGACATTCTCAGCACCGCACCGCCCTCGCCGTCGACACCTCTGCCCGAGGCGATGGTAACTCCGTCGGGGATGACGAGGTCGGGGAAGTTTGTCACCTTGAGGTCGGAAAGGTCTATATCCGCATAGGGGTCGATATAAAACACGTCTCCCGCCTTTGCGGAGGTCATCTTGAGATAGAACTGGTTGTCGTCAATGATGTAGTACTCGCCCATAAGATCGACCTCGGGCAGGTCGTACTCACCCACGCCTATATCGGCGCCGCTTGCACCGTAGACGCTTCCGTCCTCGGCGGCAACCGAGGTCTTACCCTCGTAGTCGTAGTAGTATCCAAGCTGCTGAAGCTCACGCCTTGCCTTCTCAAGCTCCTGGGCAAGGGTCAGGTCGGTAAACAGACCGTTTTCGACGCCGTAGCGAAGCTTGTAGAGCTGCTCGGAAAGCTCGGCGTAGTCGGGATAAAAGCTCTTCTGAACAAGGCTTACGCTCTTTGTTTGGTTAATAAGCTCGGGTACGACGTCCTGCGGCTTCTTTTCACCGCCGCAGGCGCAGAGGGTCAGCAGGCATAATACAATCGAAATACAAAGCACTGCAGAAAGTGTATATCTCAACGTCTTTTTCATAATGTGTCCTCCGTTTTTCCTTGTCTTAAGGAATCAGCTCTCCGTTAAAAATATTATCGTAAAGCGTCGCTCTCTCGTTTTGAAGCTTGACGATATCGTATCTGGCAAAATCCGCCGCGCAGACGTTGCGGTAGAATATCTGATAATCCTCGGGAACGCCTCTGAGCAGGTAGGGGTACTGATTCCTTGCAAGGAAGGTGTTGTTATACATCTCGCAATAGGTTCCAGCAATTTCCGTTCCGTCCTTGCGGTCGTAGCCTCCGTGCATGTCAAAGCAATGGGAGTTGCAGTTGCCCATATCGACGTTGAATCTTGCGATATATCCCGTGGTAGGTGCACCCGTTGCCTGAATGGAGTGTCTGTTGTAGTTGAACAGACAGTACTCTATCACCGATTCGGTCCCGTCGTTGTGGCAGACGCCGTAGCCAAGCCCGTGGGTCTGATTGTGATGGATATAACAATGGTCCACCCTTATCCCCTTGATGCCGACCTTGATGTGTATGCCCGCATGCCCGAAGCCGAATATCTCGCAGTTGTCGATACGGGTATCGTTGCCCGGACAGATACCGTCCTGCATTGGCAGGGAGTAGAACGACGTTTCAAAGCCGTAGAGCATCTTTATCGTTTCGTTGTAGCTTCTTTTGTAGTGATCCATATGGGCTTCGGTATCGTATCCCGCAATGACGATACCGCTGATGCGCGCACCGTCCCCCGTGGCGATCACCGGCTGGTAGTAGTTTGGCGAACTGTAAAGCACCGCCCCTGCAGAGCAGTTGCCCTCACCGTCGACGCAGCCTCGGTCGGAAGCAAGGGTGACACCCGCTCCGATGTTTATCGTCATTACCGAGCTGACGTCTATGAAGGCGTGGCCCTCGACGAATATGATCTCTCCGCTCTTTGCGGCCTCGGCGGCGGCAACAAGCTCTTCAAGGGTGTCCACTACGTAGTCACCTGTGGTGAATATCTCGCTGTAGCCCACTCCGCCTCCGATGGGGTCCTGACCCTCGGTGACGTAAGCGCCGTACATAACTCCGTCGATCTCGGTGGATATTACGGTCTTTGGCTCATAGTAGGCAGAAAAACAGCCAAGCTCGCTAAAGGCTGAGCGCAAAAGCTTTTGCACCCTCTCGGAATCGTACTTTCCTATATTGGCAACAAGTGTATCAAGCTCCTTCATGACCTCATAGCCCCTACTCACTCCGCCTACGGTGACTATATCGGGCAGATAAACCTCTCCGTAATCGACCTCCGCCGCGGGACGGGCGGTCACCTCCGGAGCGCAGAGCAGGGTCTCCTGCTTTTTGCCGTCGGTCGAAGCGTAGGGAGCCTTGATATTAAAGGCGTTGTTTTCAAAGCCCTCGGCCTCAAGACCGTATTGATGCTCGTTAAGCGAGAAAAGGTTGTATTCCGCCTTGAACTCGGTACTTTCGCCCTCAAAAACGGTCGGGACGGTATATCCGAGCACGGTGTTGTTTACAAGCTTGACACTTGCGCCCTCTGCGATTCTGCAAAACGATTCGAGGCTGTTTCCGACCTCTACGCCGTTTCTTATCTCAGCCGAGGCCCCGTTTTCCACCCTGACGGCATTTCTGCAGTTTGCAAAGATGCTCTCCTCTACCGTCGCGCTTCCACCCTTTACAAGTATTCCGTTACCGCCGTTTTCCCCTCTTATATGGTGGATATAGCAGTTTTTCACGGTAACGTCACCGCCCTCAACGATGATTCCCGCTCCCGAAAAGCCGGATATCTCGCAGTTATCTATGACGATGCCCGTTCCGTTCAGAATCATACCGTTGGTCTCGATCGACCTTCCGCCGGTATTGGGATCGGGTCCCTCGATCACAAGACCCGTGATACGGACGTCGGAGGCTGCGGCAAAGAGCTTTTCCCATTCGGCGTTCATTCTAAGTATTGCCCCGCCCTCACCGTCGACCCCTCTGCCCGAGGCAACGGTTATCCCCTCCGGAATGACGAGATCGGGCAGGTCGGTTATCCTGAAATCCGAGAGATCGATATCAAGGTCGGATAGCAGATATATAACGTCGCCCGCCCGGGCGTTCAGAACGTAGTAGTAGAAGTCGCTGTCGTTATATACGACCTTGGTTCCGTCCTCACCGTACTCGCAGGGATATCCCTCGCCGCCGCCCAGAGGCAGTCCGCTTGCCGAGCAGGCGCCGTAGACGCTTCCGTCCTCGGCGGTAACCGAGGTCTTGCCCTCGTAATCGTAGTAATATCCAAGCTGCTCAAGCTCACGCCGAGCCGCCTCCACCTCGCAGGCAAGAGCCTCGTCCGAAAGGCTTCCGTTTGCGACGGCGGTCTGCATCTGCGCCAGCCTGCGGGAGAGCCTTGCATAGTCGGGATAATAGCTTCGCTGAGTCAGGCTTACGCTTTCGGTTTGGTTGAGGATCTCCAAAACCACGTTCTCGGGCTGCTTTCCGCCGCCGCAGGCGCAGAGGGTCGTAAGACAGACGGTTATGCATAGTATTACGGTTATACCGAAAGCAATACCTTTCTTACTCATTTAAAATAACCTCCTCAAAAGAAAAATGGGCCCCTCTTTATAGGTTTAAGAGAGGTCCGTTACAGACATAATCAGCCTTCGATCAGGCAGGAAACGTAGTCGGCATAGAGCTTACCGATAAAATCGGCGCCCTTGGCCGTGGGATGTACACCGTCTGCGGCGTAAGAAAGCGGCTCGTCGCCGATAAATGCGGCGGCAAGCAGTCCGTCTG
>JAFXIT010000019.1 GCA_017532825.1 Clostridia bacterium | reverse complement strand
CCTTGCAAACGCCATGTCCCCCCGTTGCGGCAGCTTTGAGCTGGGCATCGTGCAGGCTACCCACATGCAGGAGGAGATCAGGGACAAGTGTGAAGCAGAGCTCTTTACACTGATATTCCGCAGAATGATGATGCGTGTGGCTCAGGTCATTGCCGCCGACAGGGAATGCGGCGCCCTTGTTACGGGCGAGAGCCTTGGGCAGGTGGCCTCCCAGACCATGCAGTCGCTTGCGGCTACCGACGCAGTATGCGATATGCCGGTATTTCGGCCCTGCATCGGCATGGACAAGTCGGACATCGTCCTCATCGCACGCCAGACCGGTACCTTTGATATCTCCATCGAGCCTTATGAGGACTGCTGTGCGATATTCACCCCCAAGCATCCCCAGACCAAGCCCAAGCTCGACAAGCTTGAGCGTGCCGAGGTATCTCTTGACATCGATGCTCTGGTTGCCGAGGCCGTCGCTTCGACCGAGTTTATCCGCATAGGGTAAAAAGAAAACAGGGGTGGGCATATATGAGATTTACGCCTATTAAATTCATCAAAAACCGTCTTGCAATGCTTTGGCCGCCTATATACGATTCTCTTGGGGAGAATGCCGACGGCTGTGCAAGAGGACGGCGAGGAATGCTCTTTGGAAACTTCTTTGCCGGAGCATCTGTCAACCTTATTTCGGGTCTTTACTTTACCGGACTGCTTCTTGCCATGAACGCAAGTGATGCCTATATCGGATACATATCCGTCGGGGTCACCGCCTGCGGCTTTATCCAGATAGTTTCGCCTATGGTGCTTGAGCGGATGCAGAGGCGAAAGGTCCTTTTGATGACCCTTCGAGGCATCTTCTACTTCATAAACATCTTCGTCCTTGGCACCATCCCCCTTCTTCCGATCGACAACGGGCTTAGACTGGGTATCTTCATGGTCGCAGTAATGCTTATGAACCTCGTGTCCTCCTTTGGCTCTCCCGGAATGAGCATCTGGCATATGCAAAACGTCCCCGACTCCAAAAGGGCGACCTTTTTCTCCCTTTCGAGCATGGGCGGCACCATCATAGGAAGTGCCATCACCTTTTCGGCAGGACTGCTGATGGACGGCTTTGAATCCTCATCCACATCCCTCTGGGGCATAAACCCGACACTTTCTGCAATAGTGGTACTTCGTGCTATCGCGCTTGTATTTGCCATAGGCGAGTTTGTCTGCTTTGCAAAGATAAAGGAGCATCCCTACGTCTCCAAAAGAGATACCCCCAAGGTCGGCCCAAAAATGTATCTTCTGCCGCTTAAGAACCGACCCTTTATGGCGATGCTCTGCATACAGCTTGCCTGGTCGTTTACCACGGCGATAATCGGACAGTACTACACCGTCTACCTGATAAGCGACGTCGGCGTTTCCTACGCCTTCCTCTCCTCGATGAGTGTGATATCCATCCCCCTCTCGCTGATATTTACACCCGTCTGGGCGTCGGTCATCAACCGTCGGGGCTGGCTGCCCACCCTTTCATTTGCCATGCTTGTCTATTCCCTTGCATACTTCGGCAACGTCTTCGTTACCGCCTCCACGGTGCCCCTTTACATCGGTATCGTCATCCTCTGCAACGTCTTCTCTCCCGGCATAAGCCTCTCGTTTTCCAACCTGCCCTACATGAGGATGCCAAACGAGAACCGTACGGTGTACCTGAGCGTCTACACTACCTGCACAAGTCTTGCCGGTATGCTCGGCGGCTTCATAGGAACGCAGATAATCACCTCCACCGCCGGTCTCTCGCTGAACATATTTGGGCTTGAGGCGGTCAACAAGCAGTACATAAACCTCCTCCAGTTTGCACTCGTAGTCACCCTGGCCGTCCTTATCGGTATCTACGGAAGAAAGGAAAGAGCCGAAAAGAAGCTCTCAAGGACTATCTCCGAAGCTTCGCAAGAGGTCTCGCAATAAAAAGAGCTTAGGAGCATACAATGGGCAGTTTACTTTTGGCACTTATCTATATCTGTTTTGTCAGTCTGGGCCTTCCCGACTCCCTGCTTGGTGCGGCATGGCCCGTCCTCCACTCCGAGTTAAGCGTCCCCCTCTCATACGCAGGCATCATTTCGATGACGATATGCCTTGGCACTATCCTCTCCAGCCTTTTGAGCGGGAGGCTGTTGGCAAGATTCGGCGCAGGAAGAGTAACAGCCGTCAGTATCGCACTGACAGCACTCGGACTGTTTGGTTTTTCGGTGAGTACCGAGTTTTGGATGTTTATCCTCCTTGCTATCCCCTACGGTCTGGGCGCAGGCGGTGTGGATTCGATACTTAACAACTACGTTGCCCTGCACTACAAGCCCCAACACATGAGCTGGCTCCACTGTATGTGGGGCGTCGGTGCATCGATAAGCCCCTACATAATGAGCTTTGCCCTGCTGCGGCTTGACAGCTGGAGCTACGGTTACCTTGCCGTGGGGGCCGTACAGGCGGTACTCTCTGCCATCGTCTTTATCAGCCTTCCCCTTTGGAGCAACAATAAGGAAGGCAGGGAGCAGACCCGGGAGGTCGTATCGAGACCTATGTCCTTTAGGGAGATATTTGCCATCAAGGGCGCTACGGCCTGCTTTCTGATGTTCTTTTGCTACTGTGCCATGGAGCTTACGACATCACTTTGGGCAAGCACCTATCTGGTACAGAAGTGGGGCTTCGCACCCGAGACGGCGGCAGGCTTCGGAAGTATGTTCTACATCGGCATAACGCTCGGACGGCTCGGAAACGGCTTTCTTGCCATGAGGCTCGGCGACCGCTTCCTTATCCGCATAGGAGTGGCAACAGTTGCCGCAGGCATACTGCTTTTACTTATCCCCCATTCGCTGTTTTCCGTTGCCGGGTTTATAGTAATAGGTCTTGGCTGTGCGCCGATATACCCCTGCATTATCCACATGACCCCCGACGTTTTCGGCAGAGAGAAATCGCAGGCCATGATGGGAGTACAGATCGCCTTTGCATACGTCGGATTTTTGGTAATGCCTCCGTTGTTTGGTGTCATTGCCGAAAGGGTATCGGTCTCACTTCTGCCGTTATTCCTGCTTGGCTCGCTTTTCTTGGTGTTTATAATGCACGAAACGGTTATCGCAAAAAGAAAAAACATATAAAAAAGGCGGACGCCCCGAAGCGTCCGTCTTTTTTTATAAGACCTAGATCCTTTTTACCACCGTTTCGGCGTTTTTTATTATACAGTCCGCAGGATACACGCCCCTAAGGGCAGTCAGAGGGTAGACCGAGGTGTTTTTTCCGATGACCGTTCCCGGGTTGAGCACACATCCGCAGCCGATGTCTGCGCCGTCGGCAAGTATACCTCCGAGCTTTCTAAGTCCCGTCGGATAGTCCCGCTCTCCCCTTACGGTGACGTTTGAGCCGTCGCTTTTGAGGTTTGAGCAGACCGCCCCCGCTCCCATGTGGGCACGGTTGCCAAGGACGGAGTCACCGACGTAGTTGTAGTGGGGAATCTGTGCCTTACGCAGTAAAACGGAGTTTTTTACCTCGGTGGAGTTGCCTATAACACAGTTTTCCCCCGTTATAACACGTCCTCTGATAAACGCCCCGGGGCGAATCTCGCTTCCGCTTCCGATGATCGCAGGACCCTCGATAACGGCAGAGGGGTATATCTTGACGTTTTGCCCTACCAACAGTCCCTCACCGATAAGCTCGTAGCCCTCAATGCCCCTTTGGAGCAGATGCTTTATGTATTCGCCGATGGCCGCCACTATCTCCCAGGGGTATCTGCAGGATGCAAACAGCGGCTCAAGGTATCCTACCGTACAGTCAAAAAGCGACCTCGTTTCGACCTCTTTATTCAACTACGTAGCCTTTCCGGGCAATGACCCTTGCAATATATTCGGCGTGCTCGCCGCAGTTTTCTTCACTTTCGACCATTATCCGCACCACCGGCTCGGTGCCGCTCTTCCTCAGCAGCACCCTTCCCCTGCCGTTTATCCGCCTTTCGACGGTTGCGGCGGCGGCAAGCACCTCGGCATCCGAAAGGACGGCGTCCTTGTCGGCAACACGGATGTTCCGCAGGAGCTGGGGATAAAGCTTTACGGGGGCGGCAAGCTCGCCAAGGGTCGACTTGCTCTCGCACATCTCCTCGGCAAGCATTATAGCGGTAAGTATACCGTCGCCCGTAGTGGCGTACTTTTTGAGTATGATATGTCCCGACTGCTCTCCGCCGAGGTTATAGCCGTTCTCCTGCATACGCTCGTAGACGAATCGGTCTCCCACGGCGGTACGGCAGCATTTTATGCCTATCTCGTCAAAGCTTGCAAGCAGACCGCTGTTTGACATGACCGTGGCGACCACCGTGTCATCGTCAAGCATTCCCCTGTTTTTAAGCCGTTTAGCGAGTATGTAGAGTATCTTGTCGCCGTCGACAATGCCGCCGTTTTCGTCCACCGCAATACAGCGGTCGGCATCTCCGTCAAAGGCAAAGCCGACGTCAAGGTGCTGTTCACGCACCAGTCTGCAAAGTCCCTCGACATGTGTTGAGCCGCAGCCGAGATTTACGTTGAGCCCGTCGGGCTCGTCGCCTATGACCACCGTTTTTGCGCCCAACGCCCCAAATACCGCCTTTGCGATGGACCATGAGGCGCCGTTGGCGCAGTCAAGACCTATGCGAAGGGTCTTATAGGAGTGCGAGGCAAGGGATATAAGATAGGCAATGTAGCGGTTGCGCCCTGCGGAGTAGTCTACTATCCTGCCTACCCTTTCCCTCACCGCAAGGGGGAGATCGTCGGTGCTGAGTCCGAAGCTTCTCACGTTTCCGTCAATGTACGCCTCAATAAGGGCGGTCACGGCATCGTCCAGCTTTTCGCCGTAACGGTTTATCACCTTTATGCCGTTATCGTAGAAGGGATTATGCGATGCGGTGATCATAATACCGCAGTCGAATTCGTCCTGCCTGGTTATGTATGACACTCCGGGGGTGGTGATAACGTGGAGCATATATGCATCGGCACCCGAGGCGGTTATGCCTGCGGCAAGAGAAAATTCCAGCATATAGCTTGAACGTCTCGTGTCCTTGCCGATGACGATGCGGGGACGGTAGCCGCTTTTGCGGCAGCCCGAAAGGGTCGATGAATAATACCACCCCAGAAACCGTCCGATGCGGTAGGCCTGCATGGAGGTAAGGTCACGGTTGGCCTCACCGCGGAAGCCGTCGGTACCGAAATACCTGCCCTCGGTCGGCCCGTCCGTACAGCGCAGGTCTATTCCGTCCCTGAGCAGCTCGTCGGCCGTTATACCGAACAGATCGCAAAGAAGCACTACCTTATCGGTCTGCGGCAGTGCCTGACCCATCTCCCATTTTGATACAGACTGTCTTGAGACCGACATCCTTTCGGCAAGCTGCTCCTGTGACAGTCCTGCAGCCGCACGCAGTCCCGATATCTTTTCGCCGATGGTCATTCCAAAGTCCTCTTTTCACCGATATTGGCCTATTACCGCCTTATTATATGCTATGCAGAGCTTACTTGCTATTATATTAACAGATTTTGGGCCGTCTTGCAATCAACTTTGCTTAATTTTTTCGCAACTTTAGGTTGCTATTTCGTATATGCGGCGGTCAAGGTCTCGGTTACGGCCTTTTTTGCATTATTTTTTGCAAACTTCGGTTATCAAAAAAAGAGCGGAGGTCTCTCCGCTCTTTTTTACCCTTATCTTATTTTTCGACGACTCCGTCACTGCAATACACCCTATATTCGCCCGTGCCCTCGTCCCAGAGATCTCCGAACCGAATCTCCGACCACTGTTGCACCGTACCGCCGTAGCGGATCTCTTTGAGTGAGGAACAGCCTCTGAAGGCGACCTCATCTATCTGCATCAGGCTTTGGGGCAGTGTGATGCTTTCAAGGCTTGTGCAGTTTTCAAACATACCGTTGCAGACGGTGTCCATACCGTTTCCCAGCGTCACGGTCTTAAGGGAGGTACAGTCCTCAAACACGTTCCCACGGGTGAGGTACTGCCCGTCTCGGATGACCACGCTCTCAAGGGAGGTGCATCCCATAAAGGCTCCGCTTCCGATGTCAAAGAGGAACTCGGTGGTGTTTTCTATTTCAAGGTTTGTAAGGCCCTCGCAGTGCATAAACGCACTGTCGCCTATGCTCCAAAGGTTTTTGCCGAAGGTCACCTCTTTAAGGCTCGAGCACCCCCAGAAGGAACGTATGCCGAGCCTTTCGACGTTGTCGGGAATGGCGATGTTCGAAAGCGAAATGCACTCCGAAAACGCATCGTCACCGATTTCGGTCACGGCGCTTGGGATAACGACCTTGTCAAGCAGGACACAATAGCGGAATGCCGAGTGTCCGATCTTGGTTATACCCTCGTGAAGCTCGATCCTTGCAAGGGAGGTACAGCTTCTAAATACGGCGTCCTCGATGACGGTCACGGCCTTGGGGATGTTTATCTTTTGGAGGTTTGAACATTCCGCAAAGGCGTAGGCACCTATATAGCCGATCCGTGCCGGGATCTTTACGCTTTTGACGTAGGTATTTCCCGAAAAGGCACCGCCGCCTATGCCGACTACCTTGTTGCCATCCATCGATCTTGGAATAGTTACCCTGGATTTTTTGCAGTCGTAGCTGCCCGAAACCTCACAGGTATCGTCGGTAAGAAGGCGGTGCTCAAGGCCGCCGTAGCGTGAAAGGAAGCGGAAAAATCCCCAAAGCAGACTTATGCATAAAACAGCGGCAATGCAGATAAGTCCTATCTTAACGACTCTATTTGTCATCCTTGCTGACCTCATACAAAAAATTGCTTTTTGCAACGGTGAAGGTTATAACGACCCTGCCCCTGCCCTCTATGACCTCGGTCGGCACCTCAAAGACGTAGTGGATATACGCCTTTGCAAGAGGGGCTATATCGACGTTTTCGGGGTAGTCAAGATCGGAGCGGCTGTCTACCTCGACGGCATCAAAGCCGTCGTATTCGTACTTATCGTAGTACTCAAGCTTTGCCTTTGTGATAACGTCCTCTGCGTCTACCTCCTTTTTGCCGAGGTTTTTATAGACAATGCAGAGGTCGACGTAGACCATACCCTCGTCGGCGGCGTAGTAGGAATAAAAGTCTGAGGCGTTTGGAGCCTTGACCTCCGAGGAAAATCGGCAGTACTCGACGTATAGATCGAACTTGTTTGGAACGGTGACCGCTCCGCCGTCACGGAGATAGTAGATCTTTTTTTCCGATCTGCATCCGCCGACGGAAAGAAGTAATGCCGCCAGCAACAGAAATAAGAATGTCTTTTTCATATTTCTTCTCCTTTATACACAATACAGGCCGTACCTTATTTCAACCCGCACCTCTTGTAAAGCTCTTCAATGCAGGGCGATTTGTATTCGATGTATTTGTCTATGGAATCGGGATAGAGCTCTGCGGCGGTCTCCTTTACCCTGCTGTATACCCTTACCGCCTCGGGATCGGACCTTAAAAAGTCCCGAAATGTGATGTGTCGGCGAAGCTCCTGCGAATCCTCGGGACAGACGTATAGGTGGTGCCTAAGCAGATGCGGCTTGCCCGTATAGGCAAACGCCTCTCTGTCCTTTATGCCGAGGTCGCCCTCGTGGGTATACCCTATCGAGGCAAGGCCTTCAACGACCAACCCAAATACCGAATAGTCCTTTATCACTACGTCGATATCGATTATCGGCTTTGCCGACAGACCCTCAACGGAGGTGCTTCCTACGTGCTCAATGCCGAGCGCCAGACCGCCGAGCACCCCTTCAAGCTCCCCCTTGATGTCCTCAAATGCCGACTTCCATGCTTTATCGTAAGGCAGTACCGTGACCTTCGCCATTTTAACACCCCGTCCCTTCATATATCCCGTAGATTATACCATAACTTCCCGCAAAATAAAAGTGCAAGGCCTGCAAATGGGAGCTTTAGCTGTTTATCCGTAAGTCCCGAGACTAAAGTGCAAAACTTTTTGACAGATATCCAACCGTTTCGGTTGAAACGCCGATGTAAATATGTTAAAATGATTTATTATAAGAAAAAACTGTCGAAGTGACGGTAGAGAATAAAGATCTTTGGAGGACAGCAAAATGATGCAGATCGACAAGGGCAGTTTCCCCCGTCCGGATTTTATCCGCACCGACTACCAATCCCTCAACGGCGAGTGGGAATTTGATTTTGACGACAAGGGCAGCTTGTCCCGTGCTTTCGAGCGTGGCGGAGAGCTGCGGTTGGAAAAGATCATCTGCGTTCCCTTTCCCTATCAGAGTCCCGCAAGCGGCATTCACGACGAGAGCATCCACGAGCTGATGTGGTATCGCCGCAGGTTTTACCTTTCCGCAGAGCATTCGGCAAAGACCGCTCTTCTCCACTTCGGCGCCGTGGACCACGATGCCGAAGTCTGGCTCAACGGCAGCTTTCTCGGCCGTCACAGCGGTGGCTACACTCCCTTCACCTTCAACGTAACACGCTTCCTGCGTGAGGGCGAAAACGAGCTCATCCTCCGTGTTGCCGACTCCTCAACCAAGGAGCAGGTGCGCGGCAAGCAGATATGGAACGGCGTTCCCTCCGGTTGCCACTACGTAGCCGTCAGCGGTATATGGCAGGAGGTATGGCTTGAATACACCTCCGAGACCTACATTACCCGTGTAAAATACACTGTTGACTTCGACCGCATCTGCGCTTTTGCCGATATCACCTTCAACCGCCAGGTTGAGGGTACCCTCTCGCTGTCCGTCGAAAAAAACGGTGTGCCCGTCTGCAGGCTTGAACAGTCGGTCTGCGGCGAGTCAGCGCTGGCCGCCATCCGTTTCCCCGACATCAGCATGAGCGACAACAAGGAGTACAACTGGTCCCCCGACCGTCCCAACCTCTTTGACGTAGGTGTAACTCTGTCCGACCGTAACGGCCCCTGCGACACCGTTTTGACCTACTTCGGTCTGCGCAAGATAGCCGTCCACGGCGATAGGATATTCCTTAACAACTCCCAGTACTACCTGCGCACCGTCCTCGATCAGGGCTATTGGACAGAGGGTATCTACCGTCCGGCCGACGACGACGGCTTCCGCCGTGACGTAGAGCTGACCAAGGAGCTCGGCTTCAACGGCGCCCGCAAGCACCAAAAGATTGAGGATCCCAAGTACTACTACTGGGCAGACAAGCTCGGTCTGCTTGTCTGGGGTGAGCTACCCTCCTTCTATTCCTTCACCGACCGAGCCGCAGAGGATGCCGTCAACACCATGCGCGAATTCATCGCACGTGACTACAACCATCCCTGCATCATGGCCTGGGTACCCTTCAACGAGACCTGGGGTCTGCGCAAGATCATCGGCGATCCGAGACAGTCAGACCTTGCCCGCTGTCTCTACTATCTCTGCCACAGCGCAGACGAGGGCCGCCTTGTCAGCACCAACGACGGTTGGGAGAACGTCTCACCCACCGACTTCATCTCCGTCCATGACTACCGTCCCCTTACCGACAGGCTGGTAAAGTATTACAGCGACCGCAGCTTTATCGACAACGGCTCTGCCCGTACCGGACATCCCTACCGCCTGCCGGGCGAGACGTACGGCGAGCTTCCCATACTTTACACCGAATTCGGCGGCAAGCGTATCGCCGGAGATCCGGGTTGGGGCTATGACAATGCCCTCGAGAGCGTAGAAGCATACCTGGCCGACGTGGATAAAGACGTCAGCGCAGTTTTATCCATTCCCACCATCTGCGGCTACTGCTACACACAGCTTACCGACTGTTACCAGGAGACCAACGGCCTTCTGTACATGAACCGCGAGCCAAAGGCAGACCCCGAGCGCATTGCAGCTATCTTCAAGAAAAAACCGTAAAACCAAAAAGTGCGGAGCTTAACAGCTCCGCACTTTTTTTACCACCGTTTCATATTCTTTTCAAACTTCTCAACGTACGCCTTTTTGAGCTCCTCGGCGGAAATGCCGTAGCAGAGCATAACGTCGTTGTAGTACATCAGAACGTCTGCAAGCTCCTCAACAAGGTCCTTTCTCACGTCCGCATCGGCAGCGGCGGCTTCTCCGCCGTTCTTTTTTACGATGTCGATGACCTCGCCTATCTCCCCTATCATCCACAGCAGCTTGTTTTTGCCAACCTCGGGAGATATCGGCTCCCACCTATCCTTGTATTTTTCCTGCAGGGCTTTTTGCATCTGTTGCATCTCATTTATTCCGAAATCAGTCATCTTTATCCTCCGCAATTTTTATATACCCAAAATGTAAAAACCGTTGCATACTTTGGCTTTTTCAAGCCATTCAAGAAAGACCTCGTACCCTTCGGGCTTTTTCGCTTCCAATCTCTTTACTATCAAAACGACCGCCTCGGGGGTATAGTAGTTGATACCGTAGGGGTCTACCCTGCCGCTTTGGAGATTGTTGTAGATGCCGCAGTCAAGGATGTCTCCGTATGTGCGGCAAAATTCGTTTTCGTCATCTACGTACAGCGAATCGTCCGCAAAGTGTTTTATGCTGTCGACGGCCACGATCTTTTCTATCGGCGTACCCGACGGAAGCCTGCAAAACTGTATCTCCACGAACGCCGACCCGCCGTAGGCACGGCGCCGTTTTCTGTTTTCAAAGGAAAGAAAAAGCATAAAACCGCCTCGCATTTTTCCACCAAATACAAATTTGTCTAACAGATTCACATGTTGTGACTTAGCTATAGAGGTCTATCAGTACAGCTCTACATGGAGAACCGTCTGCACCTGATAATTTCAGCGGTGCAGCATTTAAAAAATAAACACCTTCAGACACCTCTGACAAACGGATTCCTTCAAGTAAGATAACATTAGCACCCAGAAGCGTAAGATGTACTGCCATTGGCGCACTTTGCGGTCCGATTGTCTGGGGTTCATTGCCCAGAAGTAAAATATCTGAAGATGCAAATACCTTTGCTGCCTCTAATGATACTTCGACATCTCCTTTAATCAGAATTCTCTTTGTCGCTTCTGGGCTCTGTTTCTTCGCTTTTTCAATTATTTCTGCAGCATCATTGCAAGTGATAATTCCATGATGCTCTGCCACATAAGCCATTCCCACAAAGGTCTCTAAGCATATCTCATCTACAGTTTTTCCGTCTTTAATAAAATGAAACGGTGCATCTATATGCGTGCCGTTGTGTGCACACATATTAAGTGCCGTCAAATTATATGCTTCCCCTTTTTCCATTGATTTGAGTATCTTTTTCTCAGGGGTCGGGTCGTTGGGATACACCTGACAATTGAAAACTTCTTGAGAAATATCGTAGATTTTCATCACTTAATTCTCCTTCGTCAAATTCTTATTTGTCGGGCTGATTATATCACACATAATCTGAAATTACAATCGCGGCGGGTGTCCCGACCATAATTATTCATTATTCATCAGCGAAGCGACTTCAATATTCATTATTCATTTGAAAATCCGTTCTGCACTAATGAATAATGAATGATGAATATTGAACAATGAATAATACAAACAAAAATCCGCCCACTTACGTGAACGGATTTTCATTTGGCAGTACATCGCATTTTCGAACCACCCATATGTTACAACAACCGCCGAGGATTTCTCCACGGCGGTTGCTTCAATAATCAGTTGCTGTTTATCTTTCAAATGTTATCGTCTTTGTTTCACCCTCAGCAAATGTTACATCCTTCTCTTCACCACCGAAAACGCTGACCTTGATAGTCTGATCTTTGTCACTTGTGATCGTGAGTGTAACGTTTTCGGCAGTCCATTTGATGTCAACCTCAGCATTTGTTCTTGCACGAAGTCCCTCGATACTGCCTTCGCTCCACTCATCGGGAAGTGCGGGAAGCGCTTCGATTACACCTGTGTT